>CBDVBL010000282.1:0-3651 GCA_965372205.1 uncultured bacterium | reverse complement strand
GTACTTCGTGCCATCGGAGGAATCCCAATGGCTGTTCACATACGCGAATGACTGGGTTATCGTTGTAGGGATCTTCGCTCTGGCCCTGGGCATATGGAGCCTGGTTAAGGCAGAATTTAAGAAATTGAAAAATCCGAAAGAGGCTTTTTACGCGGGCGTCCTTCTTTTTGGGTTTTTCATCATGGTATTTACAGGTTGGAAGAGGGAGTGGCGCGAGGGCTATATCCACATGGACCTTTTCACCAACGTCCTGATTCCGATTCAGGCGACGATTTTTTCGCTTTTAGCATTCTACATAGCCAGCGCTGCCTACAGGGCGTTTCGAGCCAGAACCTTGCTGGCCACGATCCTTCTTGTTACAGCATTTATAGTGATGCTACGGCTAATACCGCTCGGGCCGCTTTCCGCCATCAATCAAACGGCGGTAGGATGGATACTGGCGGTACCGAACATGGCGGCCAAACGAGCCATAACCATGGGAGTCGGGCTCGGTGTCATCGCCACCTGTATCAAGATCATACTGGGTATCGAACGAACCTATCTGGGACACGATTAAGGAGGAGGCCGTGACTTTTTGGGAAAAAATAATGAATTTAGACCGGCGATGGATATACCTCTGCATTATCATCGTGGTTATAATTCCGGCAGTAGTCTCATTCAAGGTGCCTGTCTCCACCACGCCCGAAGTAAAAAAGGTATTTGATTTTATCGAGGAGATGGAACCGGGAGAGTATTTTTATCTGGGTATCGATTATGATCCGTCGGCCCTGGCCGAGCTCGATCCCATGACCTACGCTATTCTGAACCAGGCTTTTTCGAAAGATCTGAAGATCATTATCGGATGTCTTTCGCAGTTCGGAGTCGGTATGGCCGATTTAAGGCTGACGGAGGTTGGCGGGAAATACGGCAAGAAATCCGGGATCGATTACTGCTTTCTGGGATATCGTCCATATCCGGCGATCGTGATCCTCACCATGGGCGTCGATTTCAGGGTGACTTTCCCCCGGGATTACTACGGTGTTCCATTAGATTCCCTGCCGGTCATGCAAGGAATAAAAAATCTGATGGACGTCAAAGGAGTGGTGGATATCACCGCCGGAAACGTGGCTGATATGTGGATTACTTACGGCAACGGCCGTTTTGGATTTCCGCTGGCAATAGGTATAACCGGTGTAATGAGCGCCGATTATTACCAGTTTCTGCAGTCCGGCCAGATTTTCGGGCTTATTCCGGGCATTAAGGGAGCCGCGGAATACGAGACACTTTCAGGCTTTGAAACGACAGGGTTGGAATCAATACCATACCAGACTCTATCCCACGCTGTTATTCTCTTTTTCATAATAATCTCCAACATCGGTTATTTCGCTACTCGCAGCAGGAAGGGAAGATAGGAGGGAACCATGACAACAACTGAATTATTATGGAATACGTTAGCGGTGATCCTGACCCTTTGCATCTTTTCTTTTCTGATCAAGGATAATCCGTTCTACAAATTCGCCGAGCGGCTGGTCGCAGGCGTGGCGGCAGGATTCTGGACAATGCTGGTATACCACACCCTCTTCGTGGATAAAGTAGTATTAACCATGCAAAACGGACAATGGGCATATATCATTCCCATACTTCTTGGTTTAGGGATGTGGACCAGATTCTCTAAAAAATGGGCATGGATTTCGAGATATTCCATCGCATTCTACATCGGAATTTCGACCGGAGTATCGGTGACAGTTTACATGTACACAAATATTTTCAAACAGATAGCGGCTACCATGATACCGCTCAATAGCATCAATAACATATTGGTGGTTGTTTTAGTGCTGTGCGCCCTGTTTTATTTCTTCTTCTCCAAGGCTCATACCGGCACCTTCGGCCTCATATCCAGAATCGGGATCTACACCCTGATGATCGGATTCGGGGCCGGATTCGGTTTGACGGTTATGGGACGTGTCGCCCTGCTCGTGCAGAGAGTGCTTTTCATGAGAGAGTACTTTATCGCCTTGTTCGGCGGTTAAATCGAAATACCGTAGGGGTCACGCATGCGTGACCCCTACAACTCACGTTTAAAGACAATGCTATCGATATAGAGGCCTTCAAAACCCGATCAAGAAAATATCCATTTAAGAAAAAAATATTGTTTGGAACTCAACTGCCGAATATTTATATATATGTCCGGGATGTTCTCAAATCGGTACTTCAGGTGGTATTTGACTGCCCTGATGGCCTTAATTTTGTCCACGGGTTGCGTCTATTATAATACCTTCTTCATGGCCAGGAAGAAATTTAACGAGGCTGAAAAGAAGCAGGCTCAGAATGCCGAAGACAAGAAAAAACAGGGAATTCCGCCAGGCCAGCCCCGCAGGCCAGGTGGGAATCAAGGCAGAGGAAAATCTCAAGGGAGCAGCGGAAGTCCCTCGGGATCATTCACTCCCAAGGTTACCCCGCAGGTTAGAATTCTATATGAGGACGCCATAAAAAAAGCCAGCAAGGTTTTGACATTTCACCCCGAATCGAAATGGATCGATGATGCGCTCTGGCTGATCGGTAAATCGTATTACAACATGGGCGAATATCTGCAGGCCGATAGAAAATTCAAAGAGCTGGTAACCAACCGCCCGGAATCGAAATTCGCAGACGATTCCTTTTACTATAAGGGCTTATGTCAGATCGAGATGGGGCACAACGTTCAGGCCATGGAGGCGTTCGATCGGATCGAGGGGATTTCCCAGAAGAGTGAGTATATCGATGATGTTTACTTTGCCAGAGGGAGAATAGCAAAGGACGATGAAAGATGCTCCGACGCAATCGAGCTTTTCGATCTATATCTCGAGAAATATCCCAAGGAGGACTCCGCCGCCAGAGCCAAATTCTATATTGGCGAATGCACGGAACAAATGGGCAATTCCTATGAAGCCTATATTGCATATTCCGATGTCAACAGGTATAAGCCATCCAAGCAATTAAGGTTTGATGCAGCTCTGGCAGCCGCCTCCGTTGTTTTGAAAACGGATTCAGTTTCCATCGGCATGGAGATCCTGACCGATTTAGCTAAGGATGAGAGATATTTCGAGCAATCGGCTCGAATTCGCCTGAAAATAGCCGAGGGTCATTATCTTCAGAACCAGATCGAGGAAGCCATCAATGAATACAATCGGGTTACGGAGCAAAGCCCAAAAAGCCCTGAGGCTGCTGAATCTTACTATCGCCTGGGTTTGATATATCAGAATGACCTTTTTGATCTGGAAAAGGCCAAAGAATCTTTTTCCAAAGCTCAAACCGAAAATCCGGCCTCGGAATTCCGCAGCCTGGCACTGGTCAGATCGGCCCAGATCGCCAAGCTTGAATCCTACCAGGTTCAGCTTCAAAGAGCAGATTCCGTTCGTGCGGCGGAGCTCTACAAAGCTCAGAATCCTGAAGACTATCCCGATTCAATAACCTCCCCGGAAATATCGGGAGAGGACATAATCGGGCCCGTTGAATTGAGAGATAGTTCTTTTATAGGCCCAAGCCTGCCTGAGGGAGGGGAGTCGGACCCAATCATGGTAGAGGCGGAGGAGATTTTTACGGTTCCAATTGAAACCATGGGCAAGCTTGTAGATGTCAGAGATAGTTCTTTTATAGGCCCAAGCCTGCCTGAGGGAGGGGAGTCGGACCCAA
>CBDVBL010000281.1:0-3653 GCA_965372205.1 uncultured bacterium | reverse complement strand
GCGCCAATCGTCAAGGAGATCGGGAGGAATACAGACACAAAACCTGAGGTTTTCACGGCGGCAAACTATTGGTGGCGTCATGTCTGGGAGGCCACCTGGCCTCTTTACCCGAGCATAATACTGGCGGCGGCTGTATTGAAAATTTCCGTCTGGGATGTAGCTATTATCAACTTCCCTATCAGCGTCACCTGCATTGCTACCGGCCTTTTGCTGGGAAAAATCGGCAATTCTCAAAGATCGGGAGCCAGGATTGATTTGCTGCTTCTTCTAAGGTCGCTTTGGCCTATATTATTTATAGTTTTATTGGGACTGGTTCTGAAAGTCGATCTGATTTTCTCCGTTGTATTCGTAATTCTGATTCTGGTTTTTTCATATCATATCCGGTTTCCGGCAGTGAAGAGAGCTCTTCTGAAAGGTTTTTCTCTAAATATCATCGTCCTGATATTCGGGGTTATGACCTTGATGTATACTATGGAGACAACCGGTACCGCCGGGCTCTTTTACGAAGAACTTCTCCAGATAAATATCGCACCGGCTCTGGTCGTATTTGCGGTGCCCTTTGTCGTAGGAGTATTGACCGGCGTGACCTCGGCCTACATAGGGGTGGGATTCCCGGTCATTCTGCCGCTTCTGGGAACTGAATCGTTGACCTTTAAGGCCGGTATGCTTCTGGCGTTTGCCGGGGGATTCATGGGGGTCATGGCCTCCCCGGTTCATCTTTGCCTGGTGCTGACAAGGGAATACTTTGGGGCTTCATTAGGAAAGACCATGACGCTTCTGATCCTGCCGATTGCCCTAACTTCGTGTATATCATGGGCTTTGGCCAGCATTCTGTATGGCTGACATATTTTCTAAGGGCTGGCTTAAGATTTCCGATACCTAATAGGCAAAGGAGCGTTATGGGAGAATTGACGAGCATCATAATCGGGATATCGGTTGTGGTTTTAACATGGACGGTGGCGAAGCTTAACGAAAAGGTTGATAAACAAATCAAGCGTTTCAAACGCTTCGAGGACGCCCTGAAAAAAAATGTATCGGGGCGAGCGGGAAGACCGGCTACAAATCACAAGAAACAACCCCAAGACGTATATTGATAATAAGTTAGACTTTTTCCCTATTATTTTTTTGTCAAAATTACAGGGAACACCTCACCGCTAATTATGTATAATTATGTAAGACAAATCGCGGAGGCTTATGGCAGCTAATACTGGGAAAACAAAAAAACCGGCTATCTCGGACAAGGAACTGATGGAGCTGATCCAGGCCGGCGATGACAAGGCTTTTGGGACGCTGGTGGGTCGTTTTCAGGATCGCCTTTTGAATTTTGTCGGGCGGATCATCACGGATCGCGAAACCGCCGAGGAGTTGGTTCAAGAGACTTTCTTGAGAATTTTTAAGCAGAAAAACAGCTACACCCCGGAGTATGCCGTTTCGACCTGGGTCTATACTATCGCACTCAATCTGGCGCGGTCCGAACTTCGCAAGAGAAAATTGAGACGTTTCATAAGCCTCGATTTCATCAAGGAGGAAGCGGATATCGAGTTGCCGGATAGAGTCAATCTCAAAGCCATGAGCCTGGCTCCGATTATTCAGCAGGCAATAGAGAAACTCCCTGAGGATTACAAAACAGCGTTCATACTTTGCGATATCCAGAGGCTTCCCTATCAGCAGATAGCCGAGGTCATGAGGGTTCCGGTGGGAACGGTTAAGTCAAGAATAAATCGAGCGAGATCGATGTTGAGAGATAAGCTTAAGCCATATAAGGAGATATATCATGAACTGTCGAGGGGTATCCCGCAGACTATCAGCCTATATTGACAACGACCTCTCCCCAGGAATAAGGCAATCGGCTGATGAGCACCTGCAGTCCTGCAGATCCTGCAAGCAGAAACTTGCTGAATTGAAGGCTATCGTCATGGCGGCTCATAATATGCCGTCGTTGAAGGTTCCCGGGGGTTTCAAAGAGCGGGTCCTGGCTGCCGTCCATGACGGGGGCAAGTCATCATTGAGGCTGAGAGCTGTTCCTTTAAGGCTGGCACTGGCCGGTGCGGGTTTCGTAACGGTAGCGGTACTGGTGTTTTTCCTGGCAGGCCCGCCATCCTCATCGGTGGAAACATCCGGCCCCGGTGGAGGAATACAGACTACGACAGATTTTCAGGGGCAAACGAATGGATCGGAGGCAAGTGATTTCACAAACGACCCCCGGATAAAGATCGAGTCTTTCCCCGTTCCGGAAGGAGCTGCGAGTAATAATCTGACGCGTGATGACAGTTTACTGCTTGCCGATTCTGTTTCGAGGATTGATGAATTCATACTTCCGGTGATCGAAAAATCACGGGAAAACGTCAATGTTAAATTTTAGAAGGGTTCGATGAAAAGAAGGCTAAAGATATTTGCAGTTGTGCTGACGATTATTTCAATTACCATCGGGGGAACTGCCTATGGCGGTGTCTTGAAGTCCCTTGATGATGAGTTGACGTCGCTGGTGGAAGAGACCGAGCCTTATCTGGTTACGGTTAAAGGCAGAGGGCCCTGGCGGAATTTGATAGCTACTGGAATTGTCTATGATAAAATGGGCCATGTGATTACATCATCGCATGTTTTCAACGCAGATGAGTTCGAAATCACCTTTAAAGATGGAGCCGTATTTTCCGCAGAGAAAATAGGCGTTGATAATCAGACCGGCCTGGCGGTCTTGAAGATTGAAGGCGACGATTTGAAGCCTCCCAATTGGGGAAGCATTCCGGAACTTAGAGACGGAGCCTGGATAATAGTGGTGGGCAATTCCTATGGCATCCCTGCCACTGTGAATATCGGCACTTTCTCAAAGCGTGCAGATGAGGGCTTTCTTCAACTCAGTGTCGATGTCAGGCCCGGGGCTTCCGGCGGAGCGGTACTGAACACCGATGGCAAGATTGTTGGGATATTGATAGCCCGCGAAGCCGATTCCAGGATCTCGATTAAGAGTTCGGCTCGTGATAAATTTTTGCGGAGTTATGGCAGCAGTTTAAAGGTCCTTGATTTGATGCGGAAATCGGAAGACAAAGCCATTGCACTTCCTATCGAAATGGTTACTGACGTTGTCGATCAGCTTATCGAAGCGGGGGAAGTCAGGCGCGGATTTCTCGGGATCAGTCAAAAGAACCTATCCCCGAGCGAACGCGCGGAATATGATCTCGAAGCGGGGGTTCTGGTGATTGATGTTGTTGAGGAATCACCCGCCGAGGAGGCCGGTCTGGAGGAGAGAGACATTATAACCGCAGTCGAAGAAGAGCCCATCCATAGTACATCCGATCTATTCAGTTTGATCCGTTCGCATAAACCGGGAGACAGGGTCACTATTACATATTACCGGGAGGGCAACGAGAAGACAACTGAGGCAACACTGGATGCTGCCGAGGATGTGGATCTATTCGGCAAATGGAAGGTGCGGGAGATTGCCCCTAAGCTGAATGCGGACAATCGGTTATTGTTACCCGATATGACCGATCTGAAAGAAGAAATGTCTCGATTGAACCGAGAATTAGATCATCTTCGCGATGACCTGGAGGAGCTGCAGGACAGGCTGAAGGATTAATAACTCCATGGGAAACATTTCTGCAATCAGTCTGTTTTTCATTTCACTATATCTACTGTTTCCAACCACCCGTAAT
>CBDVBL010000280.1:0-3666 GCA_965372205.1 uncultured bacterium | reverse complement strand
CGTCAATATTCTCTCCGACTTGCAAAAATACAATTCCATCCTCGCCCAGCGCTGATCCTTGCCTTTTGATAGCGCTTATAATAAATTATCCTTTCTATGCAATTAGTTTATTTAATTGCGACAGGTTTTCTGGGCGGTATCGTGGGCTCGCTTTTCGGCCTCGGCGGAGGGATAATAATGGTTCCCCTGCTGACTCTGATATTCGGCCTGCCGATGACGGAGGCGGTCGGGACTTCATTGATGGGAGTGGTGGCCGTCTCCACGGCCGCTTCCATAGATTTTTTGAAATCCGGAAGAGCCGATCTCGAACTGGGCCTGACACTCGAAACTCTGACTGCTCTGGGCGCGCTGACGGGAGGTTTGTTAGCCGCTGTAATCTCCGCCCGCCCGCTCTATATCCTGTTCGGTATCATCCTCTTCTACACTGCCATCGATATGGTTCGCCCTCGACGCAAACTCCCTGAAGGTGGAAATAGAGTTTATTTCAGGAATAATCGAATCGGCCTGGGATTGTCCTTTGTGGCAGGCAACGTAGCGGGCCTGCTCGGTGTCGGCGGCGGCGTCATGAAGGTGCCGCTTATGAATCTGGTTATGGGTGTCCCTCTGAAAATCGCCACTGCAACCTCGAGTTATATGATAGGCATCACCGCCGCTACGGCCTCGATCATCTACCTGGTCAGGGGCGATGTCGATCTATATAAGGCCGCGGTCATCATCCTGGGGATATTTTTCGGCAGCCGCCTGGGAGTTTTGATTTCGTACAGAATTAATGTTCGTATATTGCGGCTGCTCTTTGTGGCCATTCTGCTTTTTACCGCTTATAAAATGATATTAAAGGGTTTCTGATTGATGGATAAGAATAGCAATATCGCCAAGCTGACGGCACGATCACTTAAGATTTTCGAATATGCCGCCGTCTCTGTACTTTCGATAGCCGTTATTATGCATCTGGCGAGGTTCTCAATCTCGAAAACTCTGGTGATTATCGGCATCGGCCTGATGGCCATCGCGCCGCTTGCGGGCGTGATTACCACCGGTTTAATCTCTTTCAAATCCGGCAAACGCAGGTTGTCTTACATGGCGATAATAATCGTGGCTATTTATATTGCGGCATTCCTGGCGGCAAGATGAATAGCAATTATATCGTATTTTTAGATTTCGACGGCACTATAACCTCAAATGACGTCGGTTATGAGATGTTCAGGAAATTCACTGGAGGAGCAACTGAACCTACCGTCGAATTGTATCGTCAGGGGAAGATAAGCTCACGAGAATGCCTTGCAAAAGAATGCGAGATCTGGAATCAGTCATCGCCTGATCCCGACGAGGTCATTGAACACCTCAACAATCAGAAAATTACTCCCGGATTTAAGAACTTTCTTCAAGAACTTCAAAATGAGAATATCGATGCCGTAATTCTGTCCGAGGGCTTCGATTTCTATATCGATCGGATTCTAAAATCCCAGAGCTTGCAGCATCTCAAAAGAATAACCAACATATCGAGTTTCGCCAATGGTCTCCTCCGACCTCAATTTCCTTATTTCGGGCTCGGCTGTGGTCGGTGCTCTAATTGCAAGGGATACCATATTTCAAAGTTAACCAGGCCGCTTAGCTCGGCTGTATTTATCGGCGATGGTCGCTCCGATCAGCACGCCGCCGAGGCAGCCGATCTGGTTTTCGCGAAATCCTACCTCGGAGAACATCTTAAAGATAACGGGCGGTATCATTTTGATTTCAGCGACTTTTATGATGTCATCGAAATTTTTGCGAAGACGATCAGTAGAAATATATTCACGGGCAGCGAGAGAATAGATTTCTGCCGTCAATCATCGAGACATCACCGGCAATTGCAGTCGCTGTGGGAATCAGGTCGGGTGATGACACACGTCGGATACCCTGATGGCCTCGGGTGGAGCCAGGCGCAATACGATGACCACTGGCGAAGAATAGCTCAGGATGAGAAAAATATTTATATTGCGCTGGAGGACAAATCGGGCGCTTTCATAGGAGAAGCTAAAATATCACCCCCTGACAAGGGTTTTTGCGAACACGATCTGAAACTATTGCCGCAGTTCTGGAAAAAGGGTCTGGCCCGCGAGGCCTGGAAAGTGATCCTCGACAGAGCCTCTGTGCGCTGGCCGGATTCAATCCCCCTGGTTACACCGTCAGTGGAGAATAGCGCCGCAATCAATCTGTATAGAAAGTTAGGGTTCGAATTCGATGGTGATGAAACGGAATGGACCCCCGAAGGCATCTCCAACGCCGTTCCCGTCCGATCCAGGCGCATGATCAAAAGGTAGAATAAATGTTGCCGCAAGCTCTAAATTGCTATAAGATTGCTGATCTGGAGGATTGTGGATGAAAGCGGTGATAATGGCCGGTGGTTTCGGCACCAGGCTGAGACCCCTGACCGCAAACATTCCCAAACCGATGGTCCCCATGGCAGGCCGTCCGGTGATGGAGCATATTGTTCGATTACTAAAAAAACATAAGATCAAAAATATAACCGCCCTCTTATACTTTCAATCGGAACAGATAAGATCATATTTCGGCGACGGCAAATGCTGGGGTGTCGATATCGCGTATATTACAGCCGAGGCGGATTTCGGTACTGCCGGGTCGGTTAAGAACGCGCAAAAGAATCTGGATTCGCGATTTATCGTTATCTCCGGTGATGTCCTCACCGATCTTGATATCTCCGAGGCGATAAATTTTCATATTAAAAAGAAGGCCCTGGCTACGGTTGTATTGACTCGAGTGGAAAACCCGTTGAGTTACGGTATTGTCATAACGAGCAAATCGGGAAAGATCAGCAGATTTCTCGAGAAGCCGGGCTGGGGTCAGGTCTTTTCCGATACTGTGAATACCGGCATCTATATTTTAGAGCCTGAGGTCCTGGATCTGATTCCTCCAGTTACAGAGTATGATTTCTCGAAGGATCTGTTTCCTGTCATGCTCGAAAAGAAGCTCAAGCTTTACGGCTATATTGCTACGGGCTACTGGCGGGATATAGGCAACATCAAGGAATACTATATCGGCCATCAGGATGTTCTGGATGGCAAGGCCGATGTTTCGATTCCGGGAGTTAAAACCGACAATACGGATGCCAACATCTTTATGGGCCAGAATGTAATGATCTCCCACGGCTCTCTGCTATCAGGAACCGTGATTATCGGTGATAATGTTAAGATTGGGCCGCGGGCGCGGATATTCAACAGTGTTCTCGGAAACGGGTCTATAATCGGGCGCGAAGTTAATCTGAGCCGCGTTGTAGCCTGGGAGGATGTTTCAATCGGGCCCAGTGCGGAGGTTTCCGAGGCGATTCTCTGCAAGGGCAGTTTCGTTGGCGAAGGGGCTCGTTTACCTTGTAGGTCTGGTACTTTTCCCGCGGATCGGTGGATGAGCTGATGCTTTCGAAGAGCGGGATATCGTACGGCGTCACGTACCGTGAGATGCTGCGGTGGTATTCGGAATAGACCATGGATGAGAGCAGATTGGCCAGGTAGATATTGACGTCCTCGTCAAAGAATTCGTCGTTGGACGTAAATCCGCTCTCCATCCTGCTGTAGAGCAGGGTATTCATCATGAAATAGTACGTCTGTTCGGCGGAAGCTTCGGAGCCGGAATTGATCTGATGATACATCGTGGAAACGCACATGTTGTCTC
>CBDVBL010000279.1:0-3667 GCA_965372205.1 uncultured bacterium | reverse complement strand
TTCAGCCGGGGCCATATCGGCCATGGGACACCCCGCCCCCGGATTCGGCAGATATACTTTTTGATTTGATTTGCAGAGGATATCGGCCGCTTCGGCCATGAAATGAACACCACAGAATACGATATAATCGGCGTCCGGAGAACGGGCGGCCGTTTTAGCCAGGCCATAGGAATCGCCAACACTATCTCCCATACGGACTATCTCGACTCTCTGGTAATGATGCGTTAGAACGAGCAGTTTCTTTCCGAGATTCCGCTTTGCAGTGCTAATTCGTTCGGCCAACTCAGTCTCGCCGGCCACCCTGTATTCATCAGGGAGAGCAACAGAACCGTGATTCATTACATCTCCTGCAGGAAGTGGTTGTCTATCTCCTTTTGAATTAACGCCTCGTGCTTTTTTTCTTCATCGGCAAGAAACTCGAACATTTTTTTCGCGGCCGGATGCTCCATCACCCTGGCGCAATCCTCGTAAAACTTTCTGGCCCTCTGCTCCTGCTGGAGAGCGAGCCGTGCCGCCTCGGCAGGCAAAGTGTTCTTATCAACTTTCAGATCGAAACCGCCTTCCCCTGTGCCTTTTTCAGTCATCATTGTATCCTTTTATCAAAGATGCTTTAAAATACAAATCAAATTTATGTTCTTAATGTTCCCATCCGCGATCACTCCTCGTATTCCTCAAAATCACTCTTAGGTGCGCCACAGACCGGGCAGACATCAGGAGGCTCATCCCCCTCGTGAATATGACCGCATATAGTACAGATCCATTTCTTCATCACTCCTCCATCATCGATGATTCGCCCATGGAAAACCAGTACATATCGCCGGATAGCGCCGCTTTTTCCGCCACCAGGAAGTTATAATGGCCGTCTTCTTCCTTTTCCAACTGCTCGAATATTCTACTGGTCTTCGAATCCTGCGTTAGTGTCGCGCCTCTTTGATAAAATCTGGCCGCTACCAGTTCCGCCTCGATAGCCATATCGAGCACCTGCAGTAACTGCGATTTATCGTTGACTTTCATCGCAGATATGGCCGCGACTATATCGGGAATTCCTTTTTCGGGCAGATCCTTCGGTTCCTTGCCGAGCGTTTTGCGATAGAGATCCACCATGATCCTCTCATGTCTTTTTTCATCCTCGGCCAGAGAGACTATCTTCTTTTTCACCCCCGGATGAGTGACCTTTTCCGAGAGTATCGAGTAAAATTTCCTTCCCTGGATCTCCGTCTTAACCGCCAAACCAAGTACATCTTCAAGGTTCATATCTTCGATTTTCATATCGCTACCCTTTCAGGATCATTACACCATTGTCAGGAAAAAACGCCATCTAAACATTCTTATTAATATTAGCACACAGTCTCAGTTAGTCAAGAAAAAGCGGAATTGCCGCTGGCTAATGTGGTGTCGGATCGCTTCAGGCTGTGACATAAGTCTGTTTTTCAGTTGAGAATGGAAAGTAGATTTTAGCGAGAGATTGCTTCCCCCGCCTGCGGCGGGGTCGATATGACATGGAAAAGAGGTCTTTGCGAGGAGCGAAGCGACGCGGCAATCTTATTGTGGCATCGGGAACTTTTTCCCGACGCATTTTACCGGCAGGGATGGATCTCTGCCCGCGCATAAGGTATTTATTTAAAATAGAAGGGTTCTATATCTTCAAGCAGAATATTCGTCCTTCCCCCAATTGACAGGATTATTTGATATATATTCCCTCACCGCATTCAACTCTCTTTCATTTCTGATAATGCGTTCGTAATAATTTCTCTGCCATCTAAATTCAGCAATATCATTTTTATTACACCAGCGCGTTACGGAGGCCTTATAAGATCGGATAATCGATCCGAAAGATTTCGGAATAGTTTTCTGGAATTTATGTTTTTTATATTCGACCTTTTGTAGGGGCTCAATATATTGAGCCCCTACCGGAATTCTATCATCTTTCAACCATAGCAGTCCATGAATATGATTGGGCATGAGTATAGACTTATCTAATTTAACATTAAGAAAATGTACGGGTATTCTCTGCCAATATTCAGCCGCTAATAGACCAATCCTGGATAGATTAATTGTATTACAGGTAATCTCACCAAAATATGAAATCTTATCCTTTGTGCATATTGTAATAAAATAACATCCTCCCTGGGAATAATCATATTCAGGCAGCCTTATGGATATTCTATTCATAATATACAATTTTAATATTTCAGCAGAAAAAAGATCTGCCCAACAACAATCAAATCCATCTACAGCGGTATATTCCCGTGTTTTTTGGGCGGGTTTTTGTCGCGCTTGTTTTCGACCATGCGCAAGGCCCGGATCAGGCGGGGGCGAGTGTTTTCGGGCAGGATGACATCGTCGATATAGCCCCTCTCGGCGGCCTTGAATGGCGAGGCGAACATACGGCGATATTCCTCCTCTTTTTTCTTGAGGAATGCCTCCGGATCGTCGGCTGCCGCAATCTCTTTTCTGAAAATGATCTCTGCGGCCCCTTTCGGTCCCATAACCGCGATCTCGGCGCTTGGCCAGGCGTAATTGATATCGCCGCGTATATGCTTCGATGACATAACATCGTAGGCGCCGCCATAAGCCTTCCGCGTGATGATAGTCAGTTTCGGCACCGTAGCTTCGCAATAGGCATAGAGCAGCTTGGCGCCATGCTTGATTATGCCGCCATGCTCCTGAACAGTCCCCGGAAGGAATCCCGGCACATCCTCGAAAGTCACCAGGGGGATATTGAAACAATCACAGAAACGAACGAATCGCGCGCCTTTGATGGAGCTATCGATATCGAGCACGCCGGCTAAGTGCGCAGGCTGGTTGGCGATTATCCCGACGGGCTTCCCGCCGAGCCGGGCGAACCCAACGACGATATTCATAGCGTAATCGGCATGCACTTCCAAAAAATCACCGTCGTCAACCACGCGGCTTATGATATCTTTTATGTCGTACGGCTTGTTGGTATTCTCCGGGACGATCGTATTCAATGACTCATCCGTGCGGTCGATCGGATCTGACGGTTCAATTTCCGGCGGATCATCCATATTGTTGGCCGGCAGAAAGCCCATCAGCTTTCGCACTTTTAAAAGAGCCTCTGCCTCATTCTCACAGGCGAAATGCGAGACGCCGGATCTCGATGAGTGAATGTCCGCCCCGCCGAGTTCATCGAATGTGACATCCTCATGGGTTACCGTCTTGACCACGTTGGGACCGGTTACGAACATAAACGATGTGCCTTTAACCATGAATGTGAAATCGGTGATCGCCGGTGAATAAACGGCGCCGCCTGCGCACGGCCCCAATATGACCGAGATCTGCGGGATAACTCCCGATACGAGTGTATTCCTCAAGAAAATATCGGCATAGCCGCCCAAAGAAACTACACCCTCCTGTATACGGGCGCCGCCGGAGTCGTTGAGCCCGATTACGGGTGCGCCGACTTTCAAGGCCATATCCATGATCTTGCAGACTTTCTCCGCGAATGCCTCTGAGAGGGTTCCGCCGAAGACCGTGAAATCCTGGGAGAAAACAAACATGAGCCGACCGTCGATAGTTCCGTATCCGGTCACTATGCCGTCGCCGAGGTATTTCTCCTTTTCGAGGCCGAACTCCTTGGTGCGATGCGTAACGAACATGTCGAACTCTTCGAAGGAGCCGTCGTCTAAAAGCAACTCGAGCCTCT
>CBDVBL010000278.1:0-3675 GCA_965372205.1 uncultured bacterium | reverse complement strand
GGGATACTGAATGTCACGTGCGCATCCGTTGATACGGTATCATCTTCAAAGTACTTACGATATCTCTGTGAGTTTCTTGCCAAAGGAAACTCGATTGAAATAACAACTTACAGTGAAACTCCCATAGAGATAGTTGAAAAGGCTCTCAAACCCTAATAAGAAAATATAACCTCCTACAACCCCGCTCTCACCACCGCCACCGCTGCTTGAATATTCTACAGCTTCTCGCCTTTACTCTTGCTAGCCTTCAGTCGAGTTCCCCAAAAGGCCTCATTGTAGCCATTAAACAAATGACTTTAAACTGTAGCCCAAACGCGCAAGCTCAGTTGAATGAATTTGAACGTACAGGTCACCAGAAAGAATACCATTGCCGAAGATGAGATGCTGCTTAGGCGTTAATCCCAGTGAAGAATTCGCGAGATGATAATACAAACGTTCAGGAGTCAAGTTGGGTAGCACATTCTCAACGAAGTACGACGAAGCTAAGTAAAGGTTCCAAACCTCATCGTCATAATCTACTGTCTCTACTTTCTGTACTATAGCCTTACCATAGACAGCGCAGACGTAGTCGCCCTCTCTCAGGAACCACGCATGAACCATGCGAGAGAGATCTACCGATATCGTATGCCCCATTGAAACCAAGACTTTTAACACCTCATTAGGGTACTCAGGGGCTACTGATTTGGCTGTAATTTGAATACAGGGTTCTGGTCGAGGACCCGCCAACATACCGACTACATAAGTTTTCACACCGTCCACAGAAAGAAGGACATCGCCTGCGCTAGGATTGTCCGGCGTAGCAGGGATTATCGACTCAACAGACTTTTTGGTTCCATCTGCCATCAGTATCTGCGTGGCCTTCGCAAAGCACGAAGGCGTCTTGGCCACAATTGCCCCAAACGGATTTAATGGAAAGATGCCTGCCCTCACCAAGGTATTAGCAGGATCTAGTCTCGACTGAAATTCGGAAGCCATGATTTTTGACATTTTATCCTCCTTATTTGAAATCATATCAATTACCTCCTTGTGTTCTAACAATGTTTATGCGGATCCGCATAACAGCCTAAGTATCGTATAATTGCCGTATAAGAAGCCCTGCAAAAAAGACCTCCCTTGTTCAGGACATGTGTATAAATCATGGTCGTGCCGACGTCTTTTCTGCGAGTCACGGTCCTAAACGGATCCGTAGGGACTTGCCGTGACCGCAAGTTACCGAAACACAGTTTTGATTTTAAGATAATATTTGTTATTGTCAATACGAAATAATTGCGTATATAATGCGCATGTTTCTATACGCAAAGAGATTACATTCGAGTCAAGATCTTATATAGAAAGAGTTTGATAAATCGTGTCCTACAACCCCACCCTTACTGCCGCCACCGCCGCCTGTATATTCTCCAGCTTGGCTTTGGCCTCCTCCACGGTACGGGTCTTCAAGCCGCAATCGGGGTCGATCCAGACCGCCTCTTTCGGGAGGTATTTTAAGGCCTGCTCGATCCGGGACTTGATAAGATCGACATCCTCAATCAAATGCGAGTGAACGTCCACCACGCCGAAAGTGATATCCTTGGTGAAGGGGTAACGCTTGAAATATTTAAGCATGTCGAGATCAGAATTCGACATCTCCAGGTCGATATTGTGCACCGGCAGCTCCAGCATGCCGGGATATATCTTCTCAAATGAGCCATAGCAGATATGAGTGATGAAATAGGCCTCCTGCCCCTCGGTTACAATATCCAGCGCCTTTTTGGCTATCTGGAGTTCCTCGGGCCGGACGCTTATTGCCGGTTCGTCGACTTGGATGATCTTGCAGCCCGCCTTTATCAACTCGGCCACCTCCCGGTGAATAAGCTCCGCCAGGGCGTAACTGGCGGCGGCTCGATCGGCGTAAAACTCATTGAATGACCAATCCATGATGGTATAAGGCCCGGTCAGCATCCCCTTGACCGGTTGGTCAGTCAGCGATTGCGTCTTTTTCCACCAGTCGACCGTTATCGGCCCCGGATATTCGAGTTTTCCCTTGATGATCGGCTTGTAATAGTAGCGGTTGCCGTAGGAGCGCACCAGTCCGCCGGGATCGAATCCGGGGATATTCTCGGCAAAATACGCTACCATGTCGCCGCGATACATCTCGCCATCGACGAAAATGCTGATGCCTATTCTCTCCTGGAATTCGATCCATTCCCGGGTGGCGCGATCCTCGAGATCGGCCAATTCCGAATCGCTGATTTTGCCTTTTTTGCGATCCGACCGGCCCTTGATCAAATAACGAGGCTTGGGGAAACTGCCGACCGTTGTCGTCGGCAGAAGCGGAAGATCGATTCCCAATTTATTCAGAACTTCACGGCTCATTGCATATCACCCGTTTAACAATCCCGCCACTTGCGATGTCAATTCGAGCTTCTTGATAGCATAATCGCGGGGGAGGAACTCCAGCCCGCACGATGTCGTAATATGGCAAGAGTCGGCATCGACCTTTGCGAGCGCATTTTCCAATGACCTTGCCGTTTCATCTGCCGATTCCATTCTGGTATTCCGGCCGTCCAGTAAGCCGAATGAGAGCGGTCCGGGGAAGCCATCGGCGGTAATCCTGTCCAGCAGACCCGGGGAATAGGTGAAGTCCAGGCCGATAAAATCAGCGGGAAAATCGGACAGTCTGTCCCATAATGAAACGCAGTTTCCGAAGTATAAGGCCAGGATGATTTTCGCAGCGCCCTTCGATCCGGCAATATTCTCAAGACAGCTTATGAAAAGATCGTAGTTCTTCGGTTCCCTGACAAAAGCCGGCTCCTCGATCTGGATGAAATCGGCGCCCGCGTCTGCCAGATTATGAACCTCGTCGCTTAGAATCTCGCTCAGGCGCAGGCAGAGTCGCTCGAAATTCATCGACGAGTTATTCTGGGACATCTTCGCCATGCTGTATGGCCCCAGAAGAATCGCCTTGGCCGGCCGATTCGAATTCTTGGCCGCAAAGCTTAACTCATCAGCAAAACTACCATCTCCCGCTGAGATGCTGTCTCCAACCACAGGTTGGCGATAATAGTAGTTGGTATCGAAATACCGCAGTAGGCCGTTTATTTCGAATCCTTTCAGGTGCCTGGCTATGTGTGATGCGTGATCATACCAGCGTATCATTCCATCGGTGATGACCTCGCATCCGGACTCCTCCTGGACAGAAATGACCTCTTTGACAAGGGAATCCTGTGCCTGCCTGAACTCAACCTCCGAGATTTTGCCCTTTTCGAGGCTGGCATATGCCCGCCGAAGTTTCTGCTGCTCGGGTTTATCCCCGACCCGGGGAAAGCTCGAGTGCGTAGCCGGGACTATTTCCATGGGCGCAAAGCTATCGGCGAATGGTGAAAAAATCAAGTTTTAATTGCCGGAATATTTATTATATTAAAAGTGTGGAATTATATAACCTCTTTATCTGTTTTAGAATATTAGATAAACCTGTTTTCCAGGAGGAGCGATGAAAACCTTATTTACAGCCATCTTACTGGTCTCCTTTGCGGTCGTCTCAGGCTCCTATGGCTTTACGGCCGACAGAGGATTCGAGACGGAGTCGATTTCGATTCCTTACTACGATGACCAGGGGGTATTACGGTTGAGCATCAGCGAGATGTCCTCGATGGACCCTGAATTGGCTGGCTTCATAAGCCGGCATGGAAATTGGAC
>CBDVBL010000277.1:0-3684 GCA_965372205.1 uncultured bacterium | reverse complement strand
TGATCTTTTCCGGTTCTCTGTTAAGCACCCGGCCGAGATGAATTGACGCGGAATCGAGGCTCTTGACCTCGTAGGGAACCAGATAGATTGAGTAAGAGGGACGATTCTTTACCAGCACGGTTCCATGAATGTCAGTTATAATGCCTCGAGGGGCCTGAATCGGCACCACGCGCACTCCGTTTTGCTCAGAAGCTCTTTTATAAAAACCGCCTGAGAAGACCTGCATGCCAAAAAGCTTGACCACGATAAAGAGCATGAATACAGTTATGCCGGCCAGGAGAACATAATAATTCGATCTTCGCCTTTCACCGCCTTCTGCGATCATAGAAGCTCCTTTAAGCGATACCGTTGCCTCAACAGTACCAGCCCGAGACCCCCGATCAGGGCCGAGTAAACCGCAATAAAGAACGAATCGGATATGGATCCCGGAAGGTTATCAAAAAAATAGTCCGGCCAGCATACAAAGCGAAAAAGGATCTGATAAGCAAAGGCAATCGCCATCACCATTACAGTCTGGTAAAGGCTGTTTTCGACATAAATCTTTTCTCGAATTATTCCGGCCCCGAAACCCATTAGTGAGACCATCAGGGTCGTCCATCCCAGATTGCGGGGATCAAGTAGGCCAATCGTCAAACCGGTGGCGAAGCCGAACCATAATCCCATTCTCCAGCCCTTTCTCAATCCTATAAAAGCGATGATAGCTGAAAGGATATCGGGTTGTATCTCACCAATGACAAGCCGGGGCGAAACTACAACCTGGCAGAAGATAATAAGAAACCAGCTGGAAATTAAATACAGGTACGGCATTATTGTTCGTCCAGGGAAGAGACTATTACGAAAACCTCCTCCAGAATGGAGAAATCCGCACCCGGCGCGATGAGGATTTCGAGGAACAATTCTCCTTCTCTTCGATCGGTTTTAACCACTGTCCCGATGAACAACCCCCTGGGGAATATACCTCCCAAACCCGACGAGATGACTGTATCGCCCACGGATACATGCTTGTCAGCCGGTACGTTTGTTAAGGAAAGATATGCTCCGCCCAGATAGCTGACTATTCCCGAAGCCCGGCTCTGCTGTACCCGGGCGGCGACCCTGCAACTCGGATCCATCAGAAGCTGAACAGTAGAGGCCTTATCGTCCACGGCAACGGTTTTTCCTATGATTCCGGATGGCGAGATGACCGGCATATTAATATCGACTCTTCTTTCCCTGCCGGCATCGATAAGAACCGATTTAAATCTACTGGTTGGGGATATTGCAAGAACTTCCGCAGGTACAAGGTAATAAGGGAGATTTAGATCGAATCCCAGCATCGCCCTGAGCCGTTCGTTTTCATATCTGTACTCTATCAGCGATGACGTCAGCACCGATAATGAATCGAGTTTACGATTGAGATATCTATTTATTTCAAAAGTGGTGTCTATTTTCAGGAGGTATTTATCGATTTCTACAAATGGGAGCAGGGCCGATGCTACGCCCAGTCTGGAAAGAGTTGTTTTGAACCTCAGTGGTATGGCGATCAGGATAATCGAAATGATCATCACTATCGACACCGGTTTTAAGTGAGGACTTCTTAATATCCCCCTCAGTGAAATCCACATCTAATCGTTTGAATCAAGAACCTCTATGAGGTCCTCCTTGTATTTGGCCTTCATAAGCTTTTGCCGGTTCTTCTCACTTTTCATCAGGTATGATAGCTTAGCCATTACGTTGAGGTGGGCGCCGATAGCGTCTTCCGGAGCGGCTATCAGGAAGAATAGATATACTGTTTTTCGGTCCATAGCATCGAAATCCACTCCCTCGTTCTTGCGTCCGAAGGCTATTACAATTCCTTTAACGGCGCGAGTTTTTGCGTGGGGAAAAGCAACATGATAGCCAACGCCGGTGGTTACCAGTTTCTCGCGATCCAGTACCGCTTTCAAAAGTTCTTCTTTGTTTTTCACCATCTGCGAGTTGGCGGCCAGATCAACCAACTCGGCAATTATCTCTTCCTTGGATTCGCCCTTCAGATTGAACGATATGACATCATCGTCGCAAAATCTCGATAGTTTTATCATCGAGCCTCCAGTTAAAACTTCTCCGCCTCATCGATCAACATAATCGGAATATCATCGTCGATTCTATAGCGCAATTTACAATTTTCACAGATCAGTTTATTGTTATCCCGATCATAATTCAGATCCCCCTTGCACTTGGGGCAGGCCAATATTTCGAGGAGTTTATCAGAAAGCATCGGCACCTCCATTAATCTTGCCTAACAACTCCCAGCGATCTGAATTTGTTCAGCCGCTCTGTTAACAGCGTTTCCCTGTCTTTCAGCATAAGACTTTCTAACTCTATAATCAATCTTTGTTTCAAAGCCTTCGCCGTGGCGGAGTGATCCCTGTGCGCACCGCCCAGGGGTTCGGGTATGATTCCATCGACAACGCCGAGAGCAATGAGATCCTCGGAAGTGGGTTTTAAGGCTTCAGCGGCCTGGATTCTATTTCGCTCAGCCTCCCTGGGATTATCCATATTCTTCCACAGTATAGCCGCACAGCCTTCAGGCGAAATCACCGAATACCAGGAATTTTCAAGCATCAGCACTGTATCTCCCACACCGATGCCAAGGGCACCGCCGGACGCGCCTTCACCAATTATAGCGATAATGATGGGGACCTCGATGGCCGCCATCTCTCTGACATTCCTGGCGATAGCCTCTGCCTGTCCCCTTTCTTCGGCACCTATTCCGGGGTATGCGCCGGGCGTGTCTATGAAAACGATTATAGGTTTGTCAAATTTCTCAGCCAGCTTAAACAGACGTAGCGCCTTACGATAACCTTCCGGGTGGCACATGCCGAAGTTTCGGTATTGTCTTTGCTTAACATCCCTGCCCTTCTGTTGACCGACTATCATTACCGGAATATTTTCCAGCATAGCGAAACCGCCAACCAGGGCTTTATCATCGGCGAATTGACGATCGCCATGCAACTCGATGAAATCGCTGAATATCAGCGCGATCAGGTCAAGCGTATACGGCCTCAAGGGATGCCGGGCCAACTGAATTCTTTGCCAGCGGGATAACCTCGAATGGACATCCGATTGAATCTTGCTCCTTTTATTCTCCAGTATACGAATTTGCTCCTCGAGGTTGCGGTCGCCGGTCGAGGCCAGATCTCTCATCTGTTGTATTTTTCGGTCGAGTTCGATGATCGGCTTTTCAAACTCGAGATAGTATTTTTCATCCATTTCCGCCTCCCGCTCGGATTTTCCGGGAAAGAAATATGGCGATAAATATAATAAAGATGCCCTCTAATACAAGGATTATATTAGCTTTACCTATAACGAATCCCACCGCCATTATCGAGAACTGAAGACTGATCAAATAGAATAGCCAGACCACGCTTCTATGAGATAATCCTTGTTCCATCAGGTAATGGAAAAGATGACGCCGGTCGGCAATGTATATTTTCCTGCCGGTGATTAACCGTCTGATGGTGGTCGTTACCACCTCGATAATGGGAAGCCCTAAGGCCAGAATAGGAACGAACATGACCAATGAAGCGTAGCTCTTGGGCCATAAAAGGGATACTACCCCCAGGATATACCCGATGAATAGCGAGCCGGAATCGCCCATGAAAATCTGTGCCGGAAAATAATTAAAACGTAGAAAGCCTAAGGTGACGCCCAGAATGCCGGCAG
>CBDVBL010000276.1:0-3685 GCA_965372205.1 uncultured bacterium | reverse complement strand
ATTGGTCATAGTAACAATATTAAATTATGGACAGAAAATTTTTCTAAATCTCTTTTTCTTTTTTCTAAAGGCATCTTCCAGTTCAAGCCTGGTGCGAAGATATGTAACATCACCTCCAACGTCGGTCTTATGTGTAATATTCGGATCGTCTATTTTCATTACCAGCGGGAATCCTAATTTCGAGACCGCCTCCGTCATATCCTTTAGAGATCTTGCTTTCATCGACCTGGCCACCGCGACGCCATAGGCATCGAGTATCTCCAGAGCCTCTTCGCCCAGGAGTATCTGTCGTTTCGCCTTAGCCGCACCGTCCACTATTTTCCGAACTCGATCCTTTTTGACCTTGAAATCAGGTATTTTCCCCTCTGGCCTCTCGATCCACTTGCGATAGCGGGTCATGGCCCACATGGCCTTGGCCGCAGACTCCGGGAAGGTATAAATTGGTATTTTATGTTTTGCCATTTCCTTCAGAGCCGCGATTCCGTCGGGAACGCCCATGAAGCAGCCCAGAACGGTTTTGTTGTTTTTGTATCTGGCAATCATCTCTACAATTGTTCTTATCACCGCCTCATGGTCGACGACTATGGGAGGGACAAAGATGACTATTACACCGTCAACATTCTTGTCCGATAAGACGGCATCCATGGCCGCCCGATATGAATCCGGCCCCCCTGCGGCAATAACATCGATAGGATTATTCACGGCCGCAATAGGTGGTAGATTCGCCTTTAGATTTCTGAGCGTCTTAGGTTCAAAAGTGGCCATTTTCATGCCCAGACTTACCACGGCATCGGTGGCCAGTATCCCCGGGCCACCGGCATTGGTAATTATAGCTATTCTGTCGCCCTTCGGAACGGGCTGATTGGCAAAAGCAATGGCCACATCGAAAAGCTCATCCACCGAACTTACCCGTTGAACTCCACACTGATCAAACAGGGCATCGGCGCCGACATCGAGCCCGGCCAGCGCTCCCGTATGCGAACTTACGGCCCTGGCCCCGGCAGCAGTGCGCCCTGCCTTTACCGCCACAATCGGCTTTTTGCGGGTTATTCCCCGAGCGATTCTTGTAAAACAACGAGGATCACCGAAATTCTCAAGATACAATAGGATTAGCTCGGTGTTTGGATCGTCCTCCCAGTAAGCAAGTATATCGTTACCGGATACATCCGCCTTGTTTCCCACCGATGCAAACATGGATATACCCAGATGTAATCGATCGGCATAATCGAGTATCGCCTCACCCAGCGCGCCCGACTGGGACATGAAACCGACATTACCCACAGGAGGTTTTGTCTTTGAAAACGTAGCGTTCATGGAGTAATTCGGATCGGCGTTTAATACTCCAAAGCAGTTCGGGCCGACCATCCGCATATTGTATCGACGGACAATTTCCAAAAGTTCGAGTTCTCTCTTAGCCCCTTCCTCGCCGGTCTCCTTAAAACCAGATGTAATAACTACGACGCCCTTGACCCCCTTTTCGCCACACTGCTCCAGTATCATCCTGACACTGTCGCGCGGCACAATGATTATGGCCAGGTCCACGGCGTCCGGGACATCCAGAACGGTGGAATAACACTTAATGGAATGAATCACGCTGGCTTTAGGATTCACCGGAAAAACCTTGCCGTTGAATTCATTTTCTATGAGATTATGGAGGATCTCCCTGCCGATAGTCCCCTTTCTGGTCGAGGCGCCGATAACAGCAATTGATTTCGGCCTGAATATCCCATCGAGACTTTTATCCATTCCTATCTCCTCACAATCGCCATTCTCTTAATCTTTTGATATTAAACAATAAATCTCAGGGGAGCAAGGAAATTTGCCAATAGGCATTTATAGTGTTGAATTCAGGCACTTATTATGATCAGATCTTATCTCAAAAAGCCATCATCAGCAATGCCGTATCAGGGATCAGGGTGGCCGCCAGAGACCAATTCAAGTGCATGCTCCAACGCCGGCTCGACTATTTTCAGGTTTTCCAGCGCCCCCTTCGGGCTGCCCGGAAGATTGATGATCAAACTTTCTCCTGCCGTGCCGACCACACCTCGGGAGAGCATTCCAAATGGCGTTATCTTCGCCGAGGCCTGTCTCATAGCCTCTTCCATTCCCGGCACGCGCTTTTCGATGATACTCAGGGTTGCCTCCGGAGTGACGTCGGAGGGAGAAAGACCCGTTCCTCCTGAAATCAATACCAGGTGAATTTTTTTCTCCGATATCCACTCTTCGAGCATCGACTCTATCTTCAGACGGTCGTCGGGTACGACCTTCAGAAAGGTGACTGAATAACCCAATTCTCCGAGCCGCTTTTTCAGAACCGGCCCGGTTTCGTCCGGCCTTTCTCCCGAGTATGCCCTGTCACTGGCGATCAGTATAGCGGCTTTGAATCTCGGACGAGATGATTCTTGATTTATCCGGCTCATTGTAGTCCCAATTTTATTATTTGACCAAATTTATTTCACGCCTTAATACATGTATTGCTTCCAGGGCACCGCCCGCTATCGCGTTGGCTTTATCAGAAATCCTGAAACAATACTCCCTGATCCCCCGGGGATCGATATCGCCAATCTTCTGCCTTTGTTTCACCGTCAGACTATCGCGCGCCAAACCCCTTAGGATTCCTTTAATACTACATTCAACCGGCCGGCCGGATACCTCACCAACGCCCTCCCCCGCTTCTACCTGATCACCGATACTCTTATATGTTTTCAGGATACCATCGGCCGGTGAAAACAATAATCGATTCTCGCTTATGCCTTCGACCGAAGACGGCATACCGGTATAGTTTTCTGGAGAGCCATCATAGATGGGTCTCCCCAGATTGAAACCGCGATTCGTCTCGACCGCCGCATGGCAATTGGAGCCTGCGATAAAGCCTGGTCCCATTCCAATCACAATGGGAGCCATGGCGATCGTGGAATTAATGTTTTGCTTCAGCATCCGCGCGTCGATAACGATCGATGGGTTGAGAACTGAAATAAGACTGGCTTCAGGATCGGTGTATACCTGAACAAAACCGTCAGCTGCCAGGGTTGACACATCATTTCCTGTTTTAACAAGCCTGGCAGTTACGCCTTCAATCAAGATTTCGTTCTCATACACGGCCTCCGCGAAGCACACTGTTCGCCGGATACAATCCGGCAGTTCCTGCTCAAGGGCAATCACTTCAAACCCGGCCAGGAATAACCGTCTTATAACGCCCGAGGCCATCTCCCCCGCACCCCTGATGACAACCCGATTTCCCATGAAACGCTTGCTCAATTGTCTGGCTCTGGAGTTTTTCTTTTAGCCGCTATTATCTCAGCAGCTATGGAGACAGCAATCTCGCAAGGACCCTCGGCGCCTATATCGAGTCCGATGGGGGCGTGCACCCTCTCCAGAAGCGATCCATCTATCCCCTCCTCTTTCAGCGTGGAAAACATCCTGGCAATCTTGGTCTTTGAGCCTATCATCCCTGTATAAGCGCAATCTTGTCCGACAACCCTCTCCAGAATCAACTTGTCGATCGGATGGCTGCGGGTGACTATGACAACATGGCAATTACTATCCAGCGAGGGCAGGTTATATTCATAGTCCATATCGGTTTTGACTGTCTCGATCGGATCGCTGTATTGATCCAGTATATCCTGCCTGTCATCGATTATAGTTATCTTGAAATCCAGGCCGGAAGCAATCTTTGCCAATTCCC
>CBDVBL010000275.1:0-3694 GCA_965372205.1 uncultured bacterium | reverse complement strand
GGGATGCCACTGGCCCCACTTGCGGGAGATATGCTCGGTCCAGCCGTAGTTATCGTATGTATAAGTCTCCTCGCGGCCGTCCTTAAGGGAGATCATGCGGTTGGCCTTCTTATAATAATCCTGCCCCATGTAGCCGTCGTCCATAACCTTCATGGCCCGCTCCACCATCTCATCGGTGAACTCCGGATACTCGTTCTCAAACAGCGTAAAATCCAGAGGGTACCTGGGGCGCGGCGGCTCGTCCTCGGCGGGGTAGCCCATGGCCAGCTGCACAAACGGGAATACCCGCTTGGGAATCTTATACTTACTCCTGATCTTCGTGGTCCAGTAAGGCACCTCGCCTAAGTAAACCGAGCCCATCCCCAGGCTCTCGGCGGCCATGACCATATTCTGGCCCGCCAGCGTGGCGTCCTGGATACCGAATATGAACATCAATAGATTGTTGGTGATCATCTTCCAGCCCCGTTTTTTCATTATGATCTCCATCCTGTTCAGATCGACACAAAACGTGAACAGAAGCGGCGCGTGGAAGGCGTTGCGCTTGCGCTCGCGCGATAGGAGGATACTGTAAAGCTGGGCTACGAACGGCGCCTGCTGCCCCGCCCGGACGATTGACTCTATTACCTCGTCGGACGGTATCTCTTCGGTGAATTTGCGTGTCGATTTGCGCTTGAGCATAGAATCGATTGTTTGATTGTGTATCATTTTATTCTCCCTGTACTGTTTTTCATCCGGTATCGGCTTTGTCATATCATTCAAAACCGGATCTACGCAAATAACATTGGCTGATCGGAACTGGCTCGAATAGTGTCTATATCTTATCGTTGACAAAACGTATTGTATGCCAACCTAACAATCTGCTGTACTCGAACGTTGGCTTGCACATGGGGACATGCACTGAACGCATGAAATTCTAGCCCCGGGCGATAATTGACTCGTTTAAGGCAACGATAACCCGCGAAATGAAATCCTCATCCTTGGAGTGTAGAGCCCTTGTTTCGCCGGAGGCGCTATTCAATAACACGATATACTCGGGCTTATTCAATACTAGCCAGGCGATCCCACCGGCCAGCGCCAGCAGACCCAGGATAATGCCGGCGTCTCCAGCAATCATTAATATTAACCCGATGACAATGAGCACAATCGGGCCCTTTTTTGATGGTACATTTTTGATGGCCGCCACAGAGGTTACGCCGCTCATTGCATAGGTCTGCGCCGGGACGACGAACCTAGCATTCGTTACCAAAATGCCACTTTCATCAAGAAATGTTTGTTCCGCCATAATTCCTCCGAGGAATTGTATTGTGTTTTTGGATCAAGAATCCTTATTACTATATAATATTATACATGCTAAATTAATGCAAGCCTTTTTCTGCGCGGCCGGGTGGCATGCTCTGGCCGAAGGCCTGACATGTTGCTTTTGCTTGAAGGGTATGCTTACCCGCCTGCGGCATGAAAGAATGCCATCCCCTCGCTAACGCAGGGACAGAACACTGTTTTGTCCCTACAAATAAAGGGACCAAGCAGGATTGATATACCGCAACATCCCGCCGCCTGATCCGTATGTTAAGACAAATGCATCTGTATTAAACGGAGGTGACCTAATGAGAACTTTTATTATTATTTTGGTATTATCCTTAGCGGCTTCCATGTCGGCCGCAGCGGCGGATAACGACTGCTTCGAATATACGTTCACCAGTAAGCATGATTGCCGTGTCGTGAGTTATGATGTTAGCTGCTGCCCCTGGGATTTCGATCCGGGATGCTGCACCAGGAATTACGAGATCGATATAGACGACGGCACTATTATTCTGTCGCCCAGGTCCCGGCACTATTCAAAGGTCAAGATCACCGACGACTACAGGCTATATGTCAACGGCCGCAGGATCGATCTCGATGACGATCAGAAAGAACTGGTAAAAGAGTTTCATTGCTTGGCCGTGCAAATCGAGGAGGACGCCAAAAAGATAGGTAAGGAGGGGGCGAGGATAGGTGTCGCCGGGGCCAGGCTGGGTGTCCAGGCGTTAGCATCGGTCTTTAAGCTTCTACGATCGGATTATGACAGCGACGACCTGGAACGTGAGATCGAACAGAAGGCCGCAAAAATAGAGGCCAGGGCCGAGAGGCTCGAGGCCAGAGCCGAGAAAATAGAGGAAATGGCCTGCAAACTGGAGATGATCGAGGAGAAACTGGAACGGCAAATCCCGGAGATGCGGGAACGCGACAGTTTCTGACAGGCGATAATTCTCAATTCCTGATTAGCGCATGCGCTACGATATAATAGGGGCTGGTGTACATCCGCCTGCACCAATACTGATTTAGACCGAGTCTATCCTTTTTCCAATATCAAAATCGGCGCTTCGGCGGGGCATCCCAGCCTGAACGGCAGCCAGTGCCCCATACCCCCGGAGGTGTGCAGGGTCGTCCGACCTCGACGGTATATACCCCAGAAATAGGTATCGGGCATCACGCTTTCAAACAGGCTTTTTCCGAATAGGCCCAGCTGGCCGCCATGTGTATGGCCTGCCAGAACCAGGTCGATCCCCATTTTGGCCGCATGATTGAAACCG
The DNA here is from genome assembly GCA_965372205.1 of uncultured bacterium. GTDB lineage: Bacteria > Zixibacteria > MSB-5A5 > UBA10806 > UBA10806 > CBDVBL01. The sequence goes on along the minus strand of CBDVBL010000275.1, from coordinate 1,124 downwards.
GGGGGACGATGGCTCATCAGGATCTTGAAAGATTGCGATGGCGCAGTTCCCATGGTGGTTTCTATGGTATCCCGCAACAATTGCGATATGTCCCGCCGCATGATTCTGGGATCATCCACGCCACCGATGGCGACCGTCGTAACGCCGATCTCGATAAGCCTGTTTTCATTGATCAGCATGGGGAAAGGAGCGGTCTCGAATATCTCACGTACCCTCTTTATGCCCCGGTAATATTCGTGGTTTCCCACCGATGCATATATGCCGTGAGGCGGCGCCAGTCTGCTTATGATTTCTATGGCATCGCCTAAAATGTCAAGATGATCGGAAATATCGCCTGTCACGAGAGCAAGATCCGGCTGGTGTGACTTTATCTGTTCGACCGCCTGTTCCAGATCGCTCAAATCGACATAGATTCCGAGATGCGAATCGGACAGGTGAGCGATCTTAAGACCATTAAGGGCGTCAGGCAGCCCAGTTATCGGAATCTTTCTAACCGGCACCCTTATCTTGCTGAACGAATCGGACAATCCGGCAACGCTCGATGTCAGGGCGACTGCCGGGAATACCGCGGCGGCATCCCTCAAGAACCTTCGCCTGTCGGCAGAAACGCCTGTGTCGGCTTTCTTCATTTTGAGCTTTAAGAACGCAAATAACTTCGTTCCAATATGAACAATCCCCGAAAACGGCAACGATACCAGAGTTGCCAATTGCAAAAGAAAAAATGATGCTGCCGTAAACGCCCCGAAACTCGACAGCCACGCCGCGCCGGTGTAGACGCCTATCATCCAGAAGCCAACGAATATGATGCTTACGGGCATAATTAAAAGCGCCGAATAGCGAATCGCCCTTCTCTTCCACCAGTCCGGATGCAGGTATTTCAGTAGTAAAATGTCAATCCCGGCAACGGTGGAAAAGACAACAACTGCGAATATTAAAGGAAATAATCTGCTCATGAGAAGTATTACCGAAAAAACCGCCTTCCTGCAACGAATTTATCAACATATAAGACTGAATTAGGCCACGTAATGTTTCCCCTTGGCAGCGATTCGGTTGCCATCAGTGTTCGTGATATATTCAGTGGTAACGTCAGCTTTTTCATTTGTATTCCGATAATGATTCATATA
>CBDVBL010000274.1:0-3714 GCA_965372205.1 uncultured bacterium | reverse complement strand
CACATTTTTCTTCTTTGCCGCTTTATCGGCGAAAGATTGTCTTTTTGCCATAACTCCTCCGTTTGGGTAAATATAACACTATTCTCCCGCCAAATAAAGCGATTTTTCAAAAACCATTATTCTTCCCGAACAACATCACTGCCTGATACGATAAATTATGCCAATTGCCTTATATTTAAAGCTCTCGATATCGGTAACGGCATCATTACTTATCGCTTCTATCAGAAAATGATCGTATCCCTCGCTGTCGGAGATTCTGAATCCGGAGATGTATTCGCCCTCGGCGTTGGGTGAGATCAGAATCGATCTGAGATCGGCGCCGAACCTATATCGAAGACTTATGAAATCACCTGAATCTGCAGCGGTAATCGAAACCGTCAGAGATTCACCCGGGACGAATCTCAGAACATCCGATAAAGGTCTGATATCGGTATCGACGATATATTCTGGATTTGATGCCGAACTTATTGTTATCGAATCGATTGCTCCCCGCGGGCCTGAAATATTACCAACGTACACAGCATCGGAGATTTCTGTCAGCAGCCAGCCTCGTCGAGTATGGTAATCGGCCCCGAACTTTTCAAAATCAGCTTCCATGACGCCCAGAATATCAAACTCCTTGGATAATCTGACCGGAATCTGATCGCCGCTGCTTGTATCAACGCCTATTATTTCAAACGTTCCGTAAAAGTATTTCAATAACCGAACATCAGCCGTGGCGTTGGTTCCGATAGGATCTCCCGACTGAGGATACCGGATATCAATTGCAATGAAGAGGGAATCGCTGTCAAGGTCCAGCCAGTAATAAACAGGCACAATCGGCCCCATCGGCACCATTAGGGTTTCGGGAACCGAGAAATCCAGAAGGTCGATATTAAACTCAGTGGTTCGATCAAACCTGATGATATTATAGATTGCGTCCTCGTTGGTCGGTTCGTCCTGTTTGGTTACACCGGTATCTCCGCAGGAAAGTATGGAGATCACCATCATAGCTGTCAGGACCTCACGATACTTCTTTAATATACTCATCCTTTTTCCACCGCCTTTCTCAGACGCGAAATTTCATTTCTCAGTTCCGCCGCCTTCTCGAATTGCAATTCCTTTGCTGCTTTTCTCATCAGCCTCTGCAAGGCCCGTATTCTCTCTTCGTATTCCAGCATGGCAACGGCGTCAATTTCTTCCGGGGCGGTCCGCTCCGGTATGGCCGTTTTAGCATCAGCGAACGATGTTGTTCTTAGAATCTCGTCGCGGGATTTTACGATCGTTTCCGGACTGATTCCATGCCTTTTATTATATTCGGTCTGGATTTTTCGCCTGCGATCAGTTTCCGAAACTGCCTTCCTTATCGAATCGGTTATGTCATCCGCATAAAGGATAACCTCTCCCGCCTTGTTGCGAGCCGCTCGCCCCGCCGTCTGGATCAGAGATCTTTCCGAACGCAAAAAGCCCTCCTTGTCGGCATCGAGAATAGCTACCAATGAAACCTCCGGGAGATCGAGACCTTCTCGCAAGAGATTTATCCCCACCAGAACATCGAACTCGGCCAGTCTCAAATCTCGCAATATCTCCACCCTGTTGATGGCGTCTATTTCCGAGTGGAGATATCTCACTCTTATGCCGAGATTTTTGAGATAATCAGTTAGATCCTCGGCCATCCGCTTCGTCAGTGTGGTAACCAGAATTCTTTCTCCGCGCAGGGCAATTTTCCTAATTTGCGCGATCAGGTCATCGACCTGGGATGCTATCGGTTTGATCGTTATTACCGGATCGACGAGGCCGGTGGGGCGAATAATCTGCTCAACTACCACGCCCCCGGATTTCTCGAGTTCGTATTCCGTCGGAGTCGCGGAGACAAATATCGCCTGGTGTAACCTGCCTTCAAACTCCTCAAAAAAAAGCGGCCGGTTATCCAGGGCTGAAGGAAGCCGGAATCCGTGTTCGACCAGAGTTTCTTTACGCGACCTGTCGCCCCGATACATTCCCTTTATCTGCGGAACGGTTTGATGCGACTCGTCTATTATTGTCAGGAAATTCGGCGGAAAGAAATCCATCAGAGTATACGGGGGCTGGCCTGGTCTTCTGCCCGAAAGGTACCGAGAATAGTTCTCTATGCCTGAACAATAACCGAGCTCCTGCATCATCTCGATATCATATTTCGTTCTGGACTCCAGCCTCTGGGCTTCGAGGAGTTTATTATTATCCCTGAAAGATCCTAACCGCTCGGCAAGTTCCGTTTCAATTGAATCTACAGCCCCGATAAGTTTTTCCGGTCTGGTGACGAAATGTCTTGCGGGATAGATAGCATGTTTGTTCTTCTCGGCCAGAACCGAACCATCTATGATATTAACGATCGTGATTCTCTCAATTTCATCACCAAAGAATTGCACCCTGACGGCCTCGTCGTCATATGCGGGATGGATCTCGACCACGTCGCCCCTGACCCTGAAATGGCCGCGGCCGAATTCAATATCGTTTCGAGAATAGTGTATATCGATTAAATTTTTAAGCAGCTTATCCCGCTCAATCGATTGGCCGGACTCCAGGAATACGAGCATATCCTTGTAATCTTCCGGGGAACCGAGACCATATATACAGGATACCGAAGCCACAATGATGACATCGTCCCGCTCAAGAAGGGATGATGTCGCCCGCAGCCTGAGACGATCTATGTCTTCATTTATCGACGTATCCTTTTCAATGTAGGTGTCGGAGCTGGGTATGTAAGCCTCAGGCTGATAATAGTCGTAATAGCTGATGAAAAACTCCACCGCATTTTCGGGAAAAAATCCCTTTAGCTCTCCGTAAAGCTGGGCTGCCAGGGTCTTATTATGAGAAATGACCAGGGCAGGCCTGCCGTAGGCGGCGATGACGTTGGCCATGGTGAAGGTCTTGCCGGAGCCGGTGACGCCCAGAAGAGTCTGGTACTTATCGCCACGTTCGAGACCCTCCGACAACTGCCGGATGGCCTCCGGCTGGTCGCCCTTGGGCTCGTAATTGGAGGTTAGCTTAAATTCGGCCATAACTATATAATATACAAAACAACGATGATGATATTCTCAGTAATTTTGAAAAAAGTGATTATACGGCTTTTCTTCGGCAGGAAAGGTCATACGATCCTACAGATCCGTAGGACCCGTATGGATTCCTGCCGACGCGGGGGATACGGCTTTTATATGTCATATCGTGGTTTCGATCCTCCGAAGTCGACACCTAAACACGAAGAATAAGGCTGTCGACTGCGGAGAGTCGACAGCACAAAATTATAACATACAAACGAGCCCCATGAATGTTAGCGAAAATTGCTGAAAAAGATGTGCTAATTAGAAACGTGGATAAACTGTCTAATGCGATAAACCGGAGAGCACCTCACCCACGGTGAAGTGGGAGCCGGTGACCAGGATCACATCATCCGGCCCGCATTTTCCCCTGGCAGCCTTGTAAGCCTCTCTCACCATCGGGATAACCTGGAAGTTGGTACCGGTTTTAGCTATTTCCTCAGCCAGCATCGCGGGATCTACGGCCCGGTCGGTCATAGGACGCGTAAGGATTATGACATCGGCAATCCGATCGAGCTCTTTTAACATCTGATTGTAATCCTTATCGGAGAGGATGCCGAAGACGGCAATGACCTTTTTGTCAGGGTAGAACTCGTCGAAATATTCTCTGACTCTGGCCAGCGCAGCCGGATTATGAGCAACATCGAGGATTATCACC
>CBDVBL010000273.1:0-3725 GCA_965372205.1 uncultured bacterium | reverse complement strand
TGCCCAATTCCGTGGATCCTGCCAATCCGGTCTGAGCACAAATTACCGAATAGGGTCCAATCCTGCAATTATGAGCGATCTGAACCAGGTTGTCTATGATGGTCCCCTTGCCTATCACGGTAGCGCCGATTGTGGCCCTATCGATCGTCGTGCCGGCGCCTATTTCGACGCCATCTTCGATGATAACCGTGCCAGCCTGCGGGATCTTCATATGACATGATCCGTCCCAGCAGTATCCGAAACCATCGGACCCGATCACGGCGTTGGGGTATATCGTAACATCAGCGCCGATCATAACACGTTCGCGGATGACGACGTTTTGAAATATCCGACAATTGTCTCCTATGGCCGAATCCTCGCTTATGAAAGCGCCGGCATGGATCTCAACCCCCTTGCCGACGCGGACTCCTTTTGAGATCACCACATTATGCCCGATATAGCAATCATCGGATATCTTAGCATCATCCGATATAACCGCCGTTTTTTCGATACCAGGTGAAACAGTGGAGAATACTTTATAAAACAATCGCATAGCCATGGCGAACCCCAGAGATGGGTTTTCCACGATCAGAAGGGAATGTTGTGGACTCTGCAGTCCGGGATACGCTATCAGAGCCGAGGCCCTGGATTTTTCAACGAGCTTTTCGAATTTTCGGGAGGCTACATATGATAATTCGCCCGGTTCCGCGTTTTCTAACGTTGCCAGACCATTTATCTGCAGATCGGAATCACCTATAAGTTCTGCCTTCAACTCGGAGGCTATCTGCCCTAATCTAAAAGACATCTATCTTTCTTTTGCGATTTCGGCCAGTACATCTTCAGTTAGATCCAGACTTTCCTTGGCGAATGCAATGCTGACCGCGGCGACGTCCAGCACCATATCAAAGTCTTTCTCGATAGCGACCCCCCTTATTATGCTGATAATTCTTTCCTCAATCGGTCTCGAAAGTTCCGCCATTCTCTGTTCCGCTTTTCCGTTGGGGCCGAAAGTCTCATCTAAATAACGCTGTAGAGAATCCTGTTTGGCCGTCAGAAGATCTTCTACTTCCTTGCGTTTCGACGCTGACCAGATCAAGGAGTTTTTCTCGTTCTCCAGCTTAAGGCTATCTATCACATCGTTTAAGGCGGCGGCACGATTATTCCAATCCTCAACCTCGTTGTCGAACCTGGCCTGGGCTTCCTTAAACTCGGGAGACTCGGCGAAAATGCGCTGCGAATTAACAAAGCCGATCTTGCCCTGAGCGTTCGCCTGCAGAGCGCCGAAGGCCAAAATCCCCGTGGCGAAGACAAACCATTTCATTATCATCCTCCTCTGAAACTAATCTATACATTAGTTAAATATCTGACCATTAAAATCCTCTGCCTATCTGGAAATGCGTGTTCCATTGACCTTTCTGGAAACCGTCAAAAGCATAACCGAAATCAAACCCCATTATGCCGATGAGCGGAATGACGATTCTGAAACCCGGGCCGACCGATCTATAATATCTCTTGAAGAGCCGGATATCTTTCAGGTTCCGGTAGGCATTACCGGCATCGGCGAATAGCAGAATATAAAATTGCTGGTCGGCAAGGGCAACCGTCAATTCAAAGTTGTAAATCAACTCAAACCTGCCGCGTAAAAATGCTCCGTTTCGATCATAAGGGCCAATGCGACCGTCATCGTATCCCCGGATGGTCCCATCCGGGTCAACTCCGCCCGGCGCAAACCTCTCGGTATAGGGAATGTCATCCTCTCCGTGGTATATTCCATCTATTTCGGCGTATTTAGCCCTGACCATTGTCACAACCTTCCAGAATACCGTTCTATAGTATTCCGCCGAATAGACCTGTTTGAGATAATTCCAATCCCCTCCCAGAAGTGTCCCGCCCAGTTCGCCTCTCCACGAGACCACCGATCCGCCGGTGGGGAACAGCGGAAGGTCGCGGGAATCCCTTAATATTGTAAGGCTTGCAGAGGAGGTTGTCAGGGGCCAATCTTGTTTGTCGACGGCATACGGATTGTTTACATTCTTATTTCTGTATGAGGTGGAGATATCAATATAATCAACAAGTTCAAGACGATATCCGGAGAAGATGCGAAAATAATTGTCCGGCCAACGAAGTCTTCTCCCCACCCTGACGCTGCCGCCGTATCTGCGCTCTGTAAACCAATCATACCAGCGACGTTCCTGCAGATATAGATTTCCGGAAAGGGATGTGGGAGTATCCAAAAGCCATGGTTCCAGATAGCTGATATCGAAAGTACTTCTGGTTTTGCCGAGATCCAGATTCAATGTAGCGGTCTGACCTGTCCCGAAAAGATTGGGAACACCTAATCCAATAGTAGCAACCACCTTGTCAATAGCGGAATAGCCGGCGCCAACTGAAAATTGGCCGGTGGGTTTCTCCTCAACCTTGATTTTCAGATCGATATCGCCATTGGGGAGGACATCCCAGTCGGGAGTGACATCGGCAAAGAAGTTTAAAATCATAACCTCGCGCAACGACCTCCCCAATATGGATCTTTTGAATACGGTTTTGGGCTTGATTAGAAGCTCGCGCCTTATAACCTTCTCATGAGTCTTGGTATTGCCGACGATATTAATCAGACGGATATGGACCGGATCGTTCTCGGTAATACTCCAGTGGAAATCAAGGGTGTCTCCGCGAGCGTTATTTTCCTCATCAAATTGCGCATACCAGTAACCCTGGTCCTGGTACATCTCATGAAATTTGAACAGAGTCTCGTCAAATTTCTCCTGATTATAAACCTGTCCTTCTTTGAATTTCACCTTTTTGCGAAAATCTTCATCCGGAAATAGCGTGTTGCCTTCCCAGGTAAGACTTCCGAAATAATATCTTTCACCCTCTCTCAAATCGATTTCGATAAACATCCGGGTCTTATTATCGGAATACCATATTGAATCGCCCAGAATGACAGCATCGATATACCCCTCTTTTTTATAAAATACTATGATCTTATCTTTGTCCTCCAGATATTTTTCCTCATTAAAACTGCCGGACCTCAAAAATCCCTTTTGCTTGGTGGACATTTTACCTCGGAGCTTCTTATCGGTGAATATCCGGTTACCGGAAAAGGTAATCTTACCAACTCTAACTTTCTCTCCTTCGGTTATCTTAAATTCCAGGTCGACAAGCCCCGCCTGATCTTCCACCTCGCTTTGCTCGGTTTCGATATTCGCCAGCAGATACCCTTTCTCGGCATACATGGACTTAATTCGTTCAATGTTGTTCTTTATCTCTTTGGGAGATACCAGTCGCCCTTCGAAAAGGGTGATCGCTTCTTTGAATTTTTTCGTTTTGATTTTCTTGTTTCCGGAGAACTTCAGATCGCTGAGTTTGGGATACTCTCTGACTTTTATCGTAAGTTTCACGCCGGCTTCCGCGGAGTCAGCGTCGATTCCCACCTCTGAGAATAATCCGAGCCCGTAGACTCCTTTTATGGCATCCTGCACCAGACCGGGAGTGACAATTTCGCCCGGAACCAGGGCAGACGAATTCAACACCAGGAATGTATCGGCGCTGTGAATCCCTTCGACATCGACGGACACAATGGTCCTTTGCCATATCCCGCCGCCTGGATCATCAAGCCCTGAGCCGGCTTCAGGCTGCGCCCGAGCCGAAGCCGCTAAACACAAAACCGCCGCTATCGTACAGACATGTCTCATTAATGGCTTATTTTTTTGATAAGTATTTCAGTGAAATCCTGTTTATGTCCGGTC
>CBDVBL010000272.1:0-3741 GCA_965372205.1 uncultured bacterium | reverse complement strand
AACACTGCGCCGGATATGCGCCTGCGCGAGCTGACCGAGCGCGCTTTTGAGCGGGAAGCCAACGTCATGGCGCAGTTGAATCATACTGCTCTACCTAAAATATTCGACTATTTCACCGAGGATAATCGCACCGTAGCATTCCTGGTTAAGCCGGGAAAAGAGGTAGCCCGGGCTGAACCTGCTAAATTAAAGAAGGTCAAATCTATTGAGGTGAAGGCGAAATGAAAAGATTAATTGTTACAACAATAATTATCTCCATGGTATTTGCCATCGGATATATATATGCGCAGGAGAAAGTCTCCCCCGGTTCAAAAGTCATCGCCGATTTGAAATACCCCGAGCTCAAATGGGACGTGCCGGAAGTCGGTAAGGAGGTTACCAGGACGGTCCTTGATAACGGCATGACATTATACCTGATGGAAGATCATGAGTTGCCGTTGATTTCGGCACGGGCTCTAATCAGGGCCGGCTCAATCTACGATTCGAAAAAAGACATGGCAATAGCGGGCATCACCGGCACCGTCATGAGGACCGGCGGTACCAGATCTTTTACTCCTGATTCTCTAAACGCGCTACTGGAATTTATCGCCGGCTCGGTAGAGAGCGGTATCGGGACCGAATCCGGTTCCGTCTCCATGTCGATTATGGCAAAGGATCTCGATACGGGACTGAATATTTTCTACGATGTACTTCGCTATCCCGCCTTTGATACCGCCAAAATAAGTCTTGAGAAATCGCAGATCAAAGAATCGATCAGAAGACGCAACGACCGCCCCGGGTCAATCATCTCCCGCGAGTTTACTCATCTTATCTATGGCGACCATCCTTATGGACGTATTCTGGAATGGGATGAAGTCAAGGACATTGGCAAAGAGGATCTGGTTGCTTATCACAGGAGATATTTTCATCCTAATAACATAATGGTTGCCATCGCCGGCGATTTTAAAACAAGAAACCTCGTTAAAAAAATCGAGAAAATATTCGGTGAATGGCAGATGAGCGAAATCGATTTTCCCCCGATTCCGGATGTCGATTACTCTTTCAAACCCGGTTTATTCATCATCGATAAAGATATCACCCAGGCAAATATCAGGGTTGGACATCTTGGTATCAAACGTGACAACCCGGATAAATACGCCGTCTCGTTGATGAATTTCATCCTGGGCGGCGGCAGCTTCACATCGCGGCTGACCACCAGAGTCCGATCGGATGAAGGGCTCGCTTATTCCGTCAGATCCCGATTTTCCACCGGCAGCCGTGATTTCGGTCTTTTCTTCGCATATTCGCAGACGAAGACATCGTCCGCACACCGGGTGCTGGAGATCTTTATGGAGGAATTCGAAAGAATCCGGCAGGAGTTGCCATCGGAGGCCGAGTTCGAGACGGCTCGCGATTCGTACATCAATAACTTCGTTTTTCAATTCGATTCACCGGGAGAAGTTGTCAACCGGTTGATGTCGCTGGAGTTCGATGAGTATCCTCCTGATTATTACCAGGAATATCTCAACAATATTCGATCCGTCACGCTTGACGACATAAGAAGGGTAGCGGATACCTATTTGAAGCCGGAATCGATAAGTATAATGGTCCTAGCCGATACATCTGCAATCGCCGGCTCTCTATCGGATTTCGGTGATGTAACATATCTTGAATTGAAGGAGCCTAAGACGGATTGAGTATCCCCGCCGAACATAAGCTTGTAGAGGCACGCGACTTTAAATTTTGCCCCTGGTGCGGAGCGATTTTGGTCGAAAAGAAGCTCGACGGGCAAACGCGTCGTAAATGCCCCGATTGTGATTTCATCTGGTATAAGAACCCGGTTCCCGCAGCGGGAGCGATAATACAGGATAGCGGCAGGTTGCTGCTTGTAAAAAGGAAATATGCGCCTAAAGAAGGGGACTGGACTTTGCCCGCCGGTTTTATGGAGTACGATGAATCGCCGGTCGAATGCTGTATCCGCGAGGTGAAAGAGGAAACCGGTCTCGATATCGAGATCACTCGCCTGTTCTGGAATTATAAGGGCGGTGACGATCCACGGTCGATGGTGGTTCTGATTCTCTACCTGGCGAATATAACAGGCGGGAAGCTGAAACCGGGTGATGATGCTGTTGATGTTGAATTCTTCGGGATGGATGATCTGCCTGCCAATATCGCCTTCAGCGCCCATCATAGAGCTATTGCCGATTACAGATTATTCCTGTCAAGCGGCGATCTCCCAAAAGCTGATGATTGATAATCCGATCAAGATACTCGGGATCGATCCCGGAGACAGACGGGTCGGTCTCGCTATAGCCGATAGCGGCCTGGGGATAGCCACCGGGTTCGGCGTCATCGAATATGCCGGGAAGGAACGATTTATAGAAAAGATCGGATCGATTACAGGCGAGGAGGATATTTCGCTGATTGTAATAGGGCTTCCGATGAACATGAACGGTTCCGAAGGGGAAGCGGCTAAAAAATCAAGGCGCCTGGCCGAAACCATTAGAGTGAAGTTGAATATCGAGGTCGAGTTGATCGACGAACGCTTGACGACTCATCAGGCGATAAAGCAGGTACACGAGGCCGGCGGCAAAGCAGGATCTGATAAAGGAAGGGTAGACATGCTCTCGGCAATTTTGATATTGCAAAGTTATCTGGACGGCAAGGCGAACAAAGAGTAGGATTGCTATGTCATCGTATCGAGCGTTTCTCATTTCCGCAATAATCTGTCTTCTCGCAGCGGGGTCATTCTACATATATGCCTATCATATCCCCCACCCCAGGAGCGAATTTAAGGATGAAACCAGGTATATCATCGTTAAAAGAGGCGAGACGTTAAGCGATATCGCGAAGCATCTCGAAGAGCAGGGCGCCATATCATCAAAATCGAATTTCATATTCCTCGGCAAGCTCTTTGGACACGGCACAAAAATGAAAGCGGGACGCTACGCCATCAAACCGTCATATTCAATAGCCCGTATCATGAGAGATATCACCCGCGGAGAGGCCGCTCCCTTCAATATCACTATCCGCGAAGGATATACCCTGGCGGAAACAGCCAGGCTATTGGAAAACATTATCGGGATGGACGTCGAAAAGTTCAAAAAGATAGTCACCGATCCTTACCTTCTGGATTCGCTGGGAATCGAGGCCGAAGACCTCGAGGGTTATCTATCTCCGAGCACCTATAATTTCTTTTACGAGGAGGATGCCGCCAGGGTGGTTTCGAAAATGGTGGATAACTTCTTCAACAATCTGCCGGATTTCTTCGAAGCAAAAGCCAACCGGCTTGGCCTGACATTTCACGAGGCCGTTACGCTGGCATCCTTGATAGAGGAAGAAGCCATGATAGATTCCGAGCGCCCGACCATCGCCTCGGTATTTCTAAACCGTCTTAGAAAGAGGATGCGTCTCGAATGCGACCCCACGGTGATTTACGCCATGGGAGGATTGGATCGTCCGCTCCGGAGAAAAGATCTCACCTATAAATCACCGTACAATACATACAGAAATTTCGGCCTGCCCCCCGGGCCGATATCCAATCCCGGCGTAAAATCGCTGGAGGCGGCAGTCAATCCGACGGCTGAGAGTTATTTGTATTTTGTGGCTAAGGGTGACGGCGCACATATTTTTTCATATACTCTTCATGACCATATAAACGCTACAAACCGCGTTAAGAGAAATAGACGAAACGGGTAACAGTTTCCATTTATCCCTCAGGATGTCGTGGTGTCGACCCTCTGCGGGCGACACCAGCGGTTG
>CBDVBL010000271.1:0-3742 GCA_965372205.1 uncultured bacterium | reverse complement strand
TTGCTTCTGGTGCACAGGCCGGAATATGTCGAAAGGATTCTGAGCCTTAATCCCGGGGAGTTCATTATGCTCGACGCCGATACTGCATTTTCTGTACACACGAAATCGGCGTCTATAAAGGCCGCGGGGGGGGTGCTGGAGACGGTGGACAGGGTTATCAACGGTGATTTCAGCAGTGCATTCTGCGCAGTCCGACCCCCGGGTCATCATGCGGAAGCAAGCAAAGCCATGGGTTTTTGTATCTTCAATAACGTCGCCCTGGGGGCGGCATATGCTCTCACCAAAAAGGATATACACAAGGTAGCCATTATCGACTGGGACCTGCATCACGGCAACGGCACCCAGCATATATTCTACGAAAGAAATGACGTTCTATATATCTCTTTGCACCAGTATCCCCATTATCCCGGATCAGGTTCGACTGAAGATAAAGGTATCGGAAAGGGCGACGGATATACGATCAACATACCTATGACATCGGGGTCGACCGATGATGATTATCGCGAGGCATTCGCGACCGTTATCATACCGGCTTTAATGGAGTTTGGGCCGCAGCTTCTTTTTATATCTGCGGGATTCGACGCTCACCGTGATGACCCATTGGGCAGCATGAATTTAACATCGGAATTCTACGGTGAGATGACCGCCATGATAAAAGAGGTGGCGGACCGCTTCTGTAATGGTAGAATGATTTCCGTCCTCGAGGGCGGGTATAGCCTATCCGCGTTGAAAGAATCGACGCGCTTTCATTTGAGGGAATTATGCAAATAACGAGGTATGTGCGTGTAAGCCATCAGGATAATCTGTTCTGGGGAAAGCTGGATGAAGACCATGTAACGGCACTTGATCGCGCGCCATGGGATTCTCCCGAACAAACCGATCAGAGAATACTATTTAATGAATGCAAGCTCCTGGCGCCGGTGACACCATCAAAGATTGTGCTTGTGGGACTAAATTATCTTGAGCATATAAAAGAATCGCAGTCGGCCAGCGCCGTTCCCGAGGAACCGGTTATTTTTCTGAAGCCACCTACCGCGATAATCGGGCCATTCGATGAGATACCTTATCCTGAAGGGCTTGATAGGGTTGATTACGAAGGAGAGTTGGCGGCGGTTATAGGAGAAAAAATCTGCGGGGTGGATGAGCAAAGGGCTCGTTCCGCAATATTCGGCTATACCTGTCTTAACGACGTAACCGCTCGACATCTTCAAAAAAAGGACGTGCAATGGACGAGAGCCAAAGGTTTCGACGGATTCGCACCGATCGGGCCATGGATAGTGACTGATATAGATCCGTTAGATCTGAAAATCGAAACATATCTCAATGATGAGCTGCGGCAGTCATCGAGAACCTCATACCAAATATGGAACGTATATAGCCTGGTAAGTTTTATTTCCAATGTTATGACGCTTCTGCCGGGCGATGTCATTTCCACCGGGACACCTCAGGGGATCGGGCCCATGGAACCGGGCGACGTCGTGAAAATAACAATTGAGAAAATCGGCACGCTGGAGAACAGGGTAACACCTTTATGATCTCATCTGTGATCCTGGCACTCTCGATAGCGGGTTTTTCAGTCGGTCTTTCTTCCGAATTGCCGGCAGCTTACAAGATCGAGGCCAGACTCGATACTGCAAACCATATCATCTATGGTACACAAGAAATCCGGTTCAAAAATCCAACGTCGAAGCGGCTGAGCCGGCTATGTTTTCATCTCTATCCCAACGCCTTTAAAGATACATCGACGGTTTTCTGCCGGGAGGATGAAGATGTGAGATCCGATGTGGCGTCGGGCAACATATCGGGGCTGGAAATATCGGATTTGAAGTTGGATGGACGGGATCTTGATCCTGGCAGGATCGATATCGAGGGTACTTTGATGTATATAGATCTTATTGAAGATCTTCCGCCCGGCCGTGAAATCGAAATTTCACTGCAATTTGAACTTATAGTCCCAATGATAAAAGTAAGATTCGGTTACGATTCCGGGGGTAATTATCTTCTTTCTCACTGGTATCCTATCCTGTGCGGCTACCAGAAAGGCAGATTAATCGATTGGGAATACCATGCCAACAGCGAATTCTTCTCGAATTTCGCATCCTACAGCGTTGCGTTGGAACTGCCCCCGGATTTCGCCGCAGGCTCCACCGGCAATCTGAGACTGGTTAACAAAAATGATTCGATCGCCGTGTGGCATGCGGAAGAGGAACCGGTCATAGATTTCGCTTTCGCCTGCGGGCCGGATTTTGAGATGTTGAAATCCGATACCCTCGGCATCACGATCCATTATCTACTGAAAAATGAGAATATCGAATTGCTGGACAGAATCAAGAGAATTACCGAATAGTCCTTAGCGTAGTGTTCGGAAGAGCTTTTTTTATATCCCTATCGGAATTTCACCGTCCTGGATTTTGGGCCGGGCGCCGGAGGATTGGAATTGCCCGGTCTGGTATCGGTTACGATTCCCGAATCGGGATCCATGCGCGCCTCGGATCATCTCGAAAACACCATAGCGCATGAAACGGCTCATCAGTGGTTTTACGCAACGATTGCCACAAACGAATTCGAGGAACCGTGGCTGGATGAGGGATTGACATCATATTTTACATCAAGGATCGCACGCTCATCAGATCATATGAATGGTTTTGTCGGGTTGTTCGGATACGATATCTCTATGGACGAATTATTCAGGACATTTGCACTTGTCGGAAGGGCGCCATATCCTATAAATCTGAAAAGCTGGGAGTATCCCGACTTTATGGACTATAATTCGGCAGTTTACACCAGGGCCCTGTTGGTTTTGCAGACCCTGGAAGGTATCATCGGGGATTCGGTATTTGCCGGAGCTTTCAAGGATTTTGCGGAGGAGTATCGATTCGGCCATCCCGACGGCAACGATTTTCAGTCTTCAATCTCATCGTCTACCGGCTTGGATCTAACCGATTTTTTCTCGCAATTCGTAAGCGGGACTGCCAGGGTGGATTACGGGGTAATATCGCTTAAGTATGACGAGGTATCCGGTGAATCCCAGGATGCGGCCGTCAGGTATAAAATTACTGTCGACGTTCGGAGACATCTCGACGGGATTATACCTCAGAAAATCACGGTTGGATTGTCAGATGGCTCAATAATCGATACCACGTGGGACGGTCGATCGGGCGTGGCAACCTTCGAGTTTACGGTTGATTCCAAACCCTGGTATGCAGGCATAGATGATGGTAATGTCTTTCCGCTGGACGAAAATAGAACCAACAATAGAATCTATCTGGAATCCCATTCGATGCGGCTGATCTCTTTCGAATGGGATGCCGTTTTTGTTTTAGAATTTATGTTATCCTTATTCCTATGAAGAAGATTCTTAAGAGCAAAATTGTTGTTTCTTCGCTGCTATTTGTTCTCCTCGATATGATAGGGGGGCTTCTGATCATGGCTCCCCTTCTGGTGTTTTTGCGTATTCATCTCGAGTATAGCAGCTCGGCTCTCAAGCTATGGCCGGTGATCTCGCCGGAGGTTTTATCCGACATCCTGATCAATGATTATCAGGCACTGGTCATGTTCTTCATAGCGGCGATCGTGATATATTTAGCTTATTTTCCGTTGAAAGTTTTCGTTACCGCCGGGATTTATAATATTGTCATTTTCAACAGGGAAGGCGAAGCCATTGATTCGGCACGAACCTTTCTCACAAGATCGGCCGGAGTCTGGATCGGATTTGTCAAAGCCGACGATGTGGCGTGGTTGT
>CBDVBL010000270.1:0-3752 GCA_965372205.1 uncultured bacterium | reverse complement strand
GTGGGATCTCAACCGTAAACACGGCGCCGCCACCAGGGATGTTTGCCGCTGTTACCCTCCCGGCATGAAGCTCAACAAGTTTTTTTACGGTGGCCAAGCCGAGACCGGTGCCGTTTGTTTTTGTCGTAAAAAAAGGCGTAAAAAGCTTATCGAAAATATCGTCCGGAATCCCCGGGCCGGTATCCTCGACTTTGAGAATCAGGCTCGAGGAAGGACTGTTGTCAAGCTTCAATCTTATGTGACCGCCATCGGGCTGTGCCTGCACTGCATTGTTAACGAGATTGAGCACGATCTGTTTGAACAGATGGGGGTCGAGCCTCGCCGTCAGACTCTTCGAGCCGTACTCCACAGATATTGAATGACTATCCCCTAACTTCTCCTCCTGAAAATCTTTGACGGCTTCCTCCGCCAGCTTAGATGGTTCGGCATACTGAATGTCCGGGCTGACCGTTCTCGTATAATCAAGAAGGTTTTCGACGATAGCTTCCAGAGAGGCCACCCCGCTTTTTATTTTCTCTGCGGAAATTCTATTCTTATCGCCGCGATCCAAATCCCGCATTAGAAGCGAGGCGAATCCGGATATTCCTGCAATCGGATTCCTGATCTCGTGTGCTACCGTTGCCGCCATTTCGCCAAGCGCGGCAAGTGTCGAGATCCTCTTCAAATTATCCTCGAGCTTCTTAATCTCTGTGAGGTCATATAATATTTCGACCAGACCGCCTATTTTATCATCGTTAAACTGCCGTAACCGGGTAATGGAATATCCCAGAGGGATTATCGAACCATCGGGCAGCCGGAATTCTCTCTCGCCCGAGACGGACGTTCGCTGGCTTTGAAGTATCTCCCCGGCCTCCTCCGATGCCGCTTCGCCCATCACATCATGATAGTCTCGTCCCAGCGCGGCTTGCGCCTTGACACCGGTATATTTCTCCGCCGCAGAATTAAATATATTTATGATGCCGGATTGATCGGTGACAATAACCCCGGAATCAAGACTTTCAAGGATGCTGTTCAAATAATTGGCGAGACGATTCCGTTCAGCCAGAGATCTCCGCAGCAGTTCATTGACCCTGGCCAGGCGAGAGTGGAGATCCTCGAATTTAGATTCGAGTCTGGAATAAGAATCGCGCATCATCTGGGTGATATTTCCCATATCACCAAACGATTCCGCCAGCTTCTCAAGCTTCTCTAATTCGCTTTCTCTGCTACCCATCAGGGACATTTTACCATAGCCTGTCTAAATTTCAACCTAAAATTGAAATTTTTCTCACGGCGCAATCCTTGAATTATCGCCAAATATATACGTTTCTTTTCTATGCAGGAAATGCGACGGATTGACAGGCCCCGGCGATCAGGAGCCGGATTTGGCATCCCCCGAATCTTTCGGGGTGACATATCTGGCGGAATAACCGTGCGGGCCTGGCACAACTCCTATATTCTTGTGGATTTTGATACTGTCTTTCTTCTGGGAGATGCTGCTTTCGAGTTCGGAGACTCTTTTCCGAAGCTGGCTCATCTCAGATTTCATTCTTCGCTCTTTTACGGCTTTTTGCAGAGAGAGCGAGACCTCGTCGAGTTTGAAAGGTTTTAAGATATAATCTGAAGCCCCGAGCTTGATAGCCATCATGGAAGAATCCAGCGTGGGAAATCCTGTCATGATTATGGTTACAGTATCAGAGGAAACCTCGCTAATCCGCCGGATCGTCTCCAGCCCATCCATACCGGGTAATTTGAAATCTACCAGAGCTACGTCCGGGCTTGCAGTCTTTATCTGTTCCAGCGCCGCCTCACCGGAATCAGTCGTGTAAACGTCGTAGCCGCTATCGGTCAAGAATTCATTCAGAAGTTCAAGGACAAAATCGTCATCGTCAATAACCATGACCTTTATAGAGCTTTCAGCCCGGGACTGTTTTCCGGACTCCGGTAAAGATTTCTTCTCAGTGATCTTCTTTTTTATTCTCATTTTTCCACCAGGATTGGCGAGGACATCTCAGCAAACGGTACCGGTCAGCGCCCACCGGGCGCCCGGGTTTATCTCCAGCAATTGTCAAAAATCAAAAGCTGCTTTTGGCGATCTTGTCGTTCTCGCAGATATCGAAAATATTCGAAAGTTGAGTTATGTCGAATATTTCTTTGACATAAGGCGCCAGATTTGAAAGCTTCAGTTCTCCCTTTGAGCTTCGAACATCCTTCAGAATCGAGACCAGCGCTCCAAGACCGGAACTGTTTATAAAATCCACCGCCTCCATGTTCAGAATCAACTTGCAGTTTTGCCGGTCAATAATACCGCGCGAAGCATCTTTCAATTCCGACGCGCTGGTCAAATCGAGCCTTCCCTTAAGACCTATAATGTTCACATCGCCGTCCACTTTTTGAATAATATTCATAACCGCCTCCATCGATTAATCTTTGCCAGCCCCGCGCTTAACGACGGCCGGGCAAGAATTTATTCTCCTGATTGCCCTGATACAGAATTTATCGTCCTCATCTCTAAAGAGTTGAACCTGATCGCACAATTTATTCACGATTTTCATACCTCTGCCGCTTTCATCGCTCTCTTCCGATACAGACATCACTATTTCTCCGAATCTCTCTTGCTTGAGACCTCCTCCCCGGTCTCTTACGGTGACGATGAAATCCTCATCATCAACCTGGATACTCACATCGATGGTCTTGTCGGGATCTTCTTTGTTGCCGTGAGTATAAGCATTCATGACAAGCTCCGAGACGATGAGCTTCAGTCTCTGCTTCTCAGGAGAATCAACAACCAGGCTATTGATGACTGGATTTAACATATCCGCGGATATCCCGTAGGCTCTGGCAGTACTTGGAAATGAAAAGGCATACCTTTCCATAATCACCTCGTATCCGCAATGATATAGGTCGTATCATCAATCCAGTCGAGATCGGCGCTGTATTCGTTTAATTTCTCGGACATATAACTCAAAAAATCCTCTGGCGAATTTCGATGATATTTTTCAAAAAATCCCTTTAGCCCTGAAAGGCCCAGCATGCGACCTCTAGCGTCGACACATTCGAAGACACCGTCTGTATAAAGAAAGATTCTGGTTCCCGGTACCATTGGCACAACCTGCTCGGAATAATCCAGTCCCTCGAATTGTCCTATGAACGGTCCGCCCGATTTCAGTTCGACGATTTTCCCATCGGGATAACTAACCAGCCCGGGCGGATGTCCGGCGTTGACGGACTTTATCACGCCGGCCTCGAAATCAAGGTAGACCAGAATCAGCGTTACGAACATCGCGCTCAGCCCGCGGAAATCGCTGCAGAGCTGCTCATTCACATTTATGATGATTTCCGCTATTGAGAGTTTTTCGATGGCATAGGCGCGGATAAGGCTCCTGGTCGAGGTCATTAAGAGGGAAGCCGGGAAACCTTTGCTGGATACGTCCGCCATTACCAGTAAGAATTTATTTCGGGAAAGCTGAACAACATCGTAGAGATCGCCGCCGACCTGCATGGCCATGGTGTTATAGCCATGAACTGCGAGATTCCCAAAATCCATGACCTTATCCGGCATCAAGGTGCCCTGCAATTGCCGGGCCATCTCTATATCCGCCTCGAGCTTCTGTTTTGCCATCGATTGCTCATACAAGGCGCTGTTAACCATAGCGACCGCGGCGAACCTGGCTAATACGTCAAGGGCGAAAAGGTCGTCATCATCGAAACCAACCCCCTCAATCTTATTAGCGACAGCCAGGGCGCCTATAATTCGGCTTTGCGCTATCAGG
>CBDVBL010000269.1:0-3753 GCA_965372205.1 uncultured bacterium | reverse complement strand
TACCGGAAGACCTATCTTCGCTATTCCAGATAATCTGATGATATCCTACAGGCTGCTCTCCTTGAATCAGCGTCTCAACCTTGCGGCCAAGGATGTCGTAGATTTCGAGTGTCACATTAGCGGTTGCAGGCAGACTATATCGGATTATCGTTGAAGCGTTGAAGGGATTGGGATAGTTTTGCAGCAGGGCGAATCGTTCCGGAACCCGGGGCTCTTGATCCATAATGCCGACGGTGACCGAATCACCGCCGCCGTAGGCGCCCATATCGCTTCTTAAAACACCAAGCCCCCAGGAGCAATCCAAGAGGCTGTCAATTATGGCAGGACTTCCGGTATCGATGCAAGGGGAGTCGGAGGGATCGCCGCAAGTGGTGGACATTAGATGGAAATCGCCGTTTACGGGATCCCGGAAGAGAGGATCGGCATCGATGTTGCCCTCGCCTTCCCAGCCGCCCTGGATATCACAGTACATAATTGATGCCGACGAATTATCATCAATATAAATCTCAGGATCAGCGGATGACGCGCTATCTGCCCAGAAAATCGTATTAACGACTGTTACGTCAGAATGGTTGCAATATAATCCGCCGCCATCGGAAGCAGAATTCTCGCTGAAAGTATTATTTATAACAGGACAGCTAACTCCGAAGAATCCAATACCCCCACCATATGAGGAAGCTGTATTTCTGCTCAGGATATTATTACATATCAACGATCCTGAGCCCAGATTGGAAGCATAGATGCCACCGCCTCTTGCCGCCGAATTTCCACTTATAAGATTGTTGCTTACGGTGATAGCCGTAGAGTAATGGCTTTCAATGCCACCACCACGGCCCGCAGTATTCTCAATGATATCATTATTAAGGATTACAGGATTACCATATTTACAGCAGATACCTCCGCCGACTGCATCTGAAATATTCCCACAGATGATATTGTTACTTATCGTGAGATCTGAATATTCCGAGAGAATGCCTCCACCAAACCAGCCATATCCATTTCTGATTGAAAAACCTGTTATCGCCGTAGCACTGTCGCAGCTTGCGAACATCACTACCGTCGAATCAAAACCACCGTCGATAATGGTATTCTGAATATCCAGCGGATCCCCGGAAAATAAATAGCCGGATGCCAGGCAAACACTTTTAGCGACAATACTGATATTTTCTTGATAAACTCCATTGGCGACGAGAACGGTATCGCCGGAAAAAGAGACGTCTATACCGTGCTGAATGGTTCTGAAAGGATTTTCCTGAGTACCGTCACCGTAGATATCGTCGCCCGAAGTGGAAACATACAATATTTTCCCGATTCCGCATTCCGCGTGATCCGGAAAATACACACCGATATCGGAGCAGGTCCCGTCGGGATCGGTGAAGGAGGGATCTCCCGCATCGATACACGGAGATTGAGAGCAAACGTTATAATCGCCCTGGTATGCAGACAGAAACAGCGGATCTACATCGATATTGCCTTCACCATCCCAGCCACCCCGTATATCGCAATAAGTGATTATCGGAGATCCCCCGGAGCGTAAGCCTACCTCCCGGGGACTGTTTGCCCAGATTATCGTATTTATCAACGTCGGGCTGGCATCATTAAGGCAGAAAACACCGCCTCCATTACTGAGGGCAGTATTTCCGCTGATAGTATTGTTGATGATCATGGGATCGGCTTCATCGCAACAGATGCCCCCACCCCAGTCAATAACCGAATTTGCGTAGATTATGTTGTATTCGATTAGGGGACTCGATTCACCGCAAAAAACGCCCCCGCCGCATAAACCGCCATAGTTCTCTCTGATTATGTTGCGGCTGATTATGGCATCGGAATTGGAAATGCATAGAATACCACTGCCATACCCGGACCGATTCAGACTGATTATGTTATCCATTATTACAGGATCAGATTCTGAACTGAAAATGCCATTCTCCTCGTTTTCTGTGATGAAGTTACCGCTGATGATGGCATTGGAATTCGCCGTGCAGCATATTCCCGCTCCCGCACTGGAGGAGTTTCCGCTGATAATATTGTCAGCAATCCTCGGAGCGGAGTTGTTGGTGCAATAAACGCCGCCGCCCATTCTATGGTATATGGAGACGGATGTTCCTATCCCGTTGCGTATGGTAAAACCCTGGATGATCGAGGTCGAGTCCTCTCCATTTACGAAACAGACTACACTACCGGTGTCCGCAACGCCGATTTCTAAAGTGTCCGCATCGATGATGGTATTCTGAATATGCAGAGTATCGCCGTCAAACACGAATTCACTTGTCAGAAGAATGCCCTTGCCGTAAAAACTGATTCGCTCATAATATTGACCGTCAGCTACAAGCACGGTATCCCCATCTGTCGAGGCGTCTATGCCTTCCTGGATGGTGTCATAATCATAAGGGATGTTGATGATGGTAGCCGAAACTGGCAAATAAACAAAGGCAACGATCATGATTCCAAATGCACATAACTTTTTCATTCTATCCCCCTGATCAAATTCGCCTCTCAAGGATAGCTCCACGCCTGTAGATTACAGCTACCGTTCCGAAAGCCAACAGCAGCAACGCCAGGATGATCATTCCCCATTCGGAGAGGGTAGGGACGGACGGCAATGCTTCCATCAAGGGGTACAGATCCTGGCAGTTGTCGCCGTCTACGTCATACGGGTAGTCGCCGATGCCATCACCGTCGTTGTCTGGACCGGTATAATCGGACCAATAGTTACCTTCTTCATCAGCCTGCGAATACCAGAAGTCGGTACCCACGCCAATATTAGATGCCTGAATAGAGCCTCCATTATTGAAAAGGAAGTTATTGTGATGAAACTCGTTGTAACCACCGCCACCTTCGCATACCCCATGGCTTATTCCATAGCCTGCGTTATCTTCGATAACATTGAATATTATGTCGTTTTCCATAGACATTATCATGGAGATACCGATTTCGTTGTTTGAGATTCTATTCCTGGAAATCAGGCTGCTATGGTGGAATGTACCACCGGTATGCTCGAAAAAAATACCGTTGGTATTGTTATTCTCAATTTCATTGTTCCGGATGGTGTTAGCCAGGTTATCCGGCGTTGGATCCGAGTATGATTCGCGGAAGTGTATGCCGTTTTCATTGGAGTAAAAATAGCATCCGGTGACGGTATTGTGGCTCGATCCGTAAAGACAGAAGCCGGAGTTGTTGTCGTGAAGTGTACAAGACTCTATGATGCAATTATCTGCGAAACTGATTTCGATTCCAGCATCCTCAAAACCGGTTCCGCTGTTTCTAATTGTGAGGGTTTTAACATTTACTTCGTCGGCCTGGATCAAAACAACGTCGCCTCCTCCCGAGCCATCGATAATGGTGTTTTCCCTGCTCTCACCGATCAGGCTGATAGGCATCTGAATGGTCACGTTCTCATAGTATATGTCGTTTGCGACCATTACCGTATCGCCTGGATTACAGGCATCAATCCCCCCCTGGATCGTGGGATAATCATCAGGAACATTTATAATCGTTGCCGAAGCAGACAAAAAGGTCATGGCAACGAGAACCGACACAAAAGCAATAACCAATCTCATCATATCCTCCCAGCGAGATATTTATCCTTGTTGCCAATCGCAGATGAAAAATATGTCTATCTAAATTAATGGATAATCAATTCTATGAGAATGTCAACGGTTATTTCCCAAATAAAAATGCCACCCCGCAGAATTGAACTGCGGACACACGGATTTTCAGTCCGTTGCTCTACCAACTGAGCTAGGGTGG
>CBDVBL010000268.1:0-3756 GCA_965372205.1 uncultured bacterium | reverse complement strand
CGCGGTTGCCGAGAACGGTCTCTCGGGCGCTGATAAGAAGACGGTGCTTTATACGTTGAAAAAATTCGATGGTGTGCTTGGAGTAATTTTCGCCGGAGATGAATTTATCGACGAGGATATCGAGAAGCTGATAGAAAAGCGGAACGATGCCAGACGGAATAAGGATTTCGCCCTGGCTGATAAGATCAGAGATGATCTGCTGGAGCGCGGCATTATCCTCGAGGATTCAGCTGCCGGCACCAGGTGGAAGCGGAAGATCTGAAACCTGGCTATCAATGGCAGGGTCTTTCTTGCCGATAAATTTTCTATGAAAACGCTCATAATATTGTTCGGGGCTTTTTTTATTCTATCCACATTGAATTCGTTCCCGCAGGAAGATGAAATTGCGAGGCTCGAGGAAATTGTAAATGAGCATCCCGATGATTTCGATTCGGTCGAAAAACTTACGGGGATTCTCATGGCTCAGGAGAATTACGGCGCCTGCGAGGATGTTCTAAACAAATACCTCTCTATAGACAGTGTCAACGCCAAGGCCCTTTACCTCTATGGCAAGATTATGGATCTTACCGAAAACATCCCGGAGGCTATGGGTTATTATCGTCTGGCAATCAGTCATGATTCCACTCTCTGGATGGCTTATCGAGATCTGGCCTTCATATACGATATCTTTGCGGATTACGAGAATATGAATCAATACATGATACAGGCAGCACATTTCTCCTCATCACCGGAGAGCCTATATTACGATCTCGGGTATTCTTATGACATGCTGGAGCAGATAGATTCAGCGTTTTTTTATTATCATATGGCATTAGATTTCGATCCCGACGACTATCATGCGAATTTGAATGTTGGCGCGATCTGGGGGAATTGGGGGCAGATCGATTCGGCCCGCATATATACGGAAAGATCGCTGAAGGCAAGACCAGACTCCCCGGAGGCCTGTTTCAATTTCGCCGAAATTATGGCCATGGACGGCGACACCGCGGCTGCGATTTCATATTTCTCAAAAACGCTGGCTCTGACTCCGGGGGTTTTTGCCGCCCGGAAGCGTCTGGGAGAGCTTCACGAAGCTCTGGGAGATTCTGCCCTGGCGAAAATATATTTCGAAGAATTCCTCGATTCCGTTCCTATGATCTATACGGATGACATAAATGAGATCCGCGATAAGCTGGATCGATATGAATAAACCAATCCTGCATTATTCTGTAAAAGAAAGCCCCTCCCGGTTTTAGCTCAGAAAGCGGCACCTATATTACCAATTTTGAAATGGCTGCCCGAGTTTATGATTATAAATAAATTCGAGCTTTGCGCCGGGAGAGAATAGCTTATTTTTTTGGGAATGTTTCTTGCATCTGATATTGAAAATAGATGACTGGAATAAAACCAATGAGATTGACACAATAGTGATCGCGGATATATTAAGAATATGAGGGTTATTCTCGCAGCCCTGGCGATTTTTCTGACCGGCAGCCGGTTAAATGTCTGTGATGTCCTCGGCAGACTCGTAAAACGCCTCCGGGTTACCGATCAAAGAGGTAGATATATCTGGAAAGGATTCAATAATGGTGGTCGGCCGGTATCATCGGGAGTTTATTTCTATAGATTATCCGGTGGGTCGAGGATTCGTTCCATGATTCTTCTGAGATAGATTTAATTTTGCAACTATTTGCACAGATTCACACATTGAAGAGGATTTATGAAAGTTTGCTGCTTCTGGGGCAGATGGGGTTTTCCGGATAAAATCATATCCTCCCACTTAACTCGTGATATGATAATAAATTAACCGGACGAAAACGGTCTCTTGATCCTCTGGGATCAAAATCGAAATTCTGGCATTGATCTTGCCCTTTTAGAGCGTTGAAGGCACAAAAGAGGTTCGAAAAGTCATGGGAGTGGTGTGCTGGACCACCATCCAGCCCCCCGAAGGATTCGGGGTTTCCCCCTCCGCCACTCCCATGTATTATTTTTGGGGGTATCGGACATGATAGTGGTGAAAGAAGAAAACAAAAGAATCCTCGATAATCTTGAACTGACATTGATCGTATTAGCTGTTTTTGCCGCTCTGGCGATCGTTTTGATCCCGGTCAGATAGCTTTATCTTACTGTCGGCTTGACAAAATCTCGCCCGATGTTATTTTCCACGGGTGAAACATGTCATTGATCTGGATGTAAAACTCAATAATCTCCCGGATAAACCCGGATGTTATCTCTTCAAGGATAAAGACAACCGCATAATTTACATTGGCAAAGCCGGGTCCCTGAAAAAAAGAGTCCGTTCCTATTATCAGAAGACACATCAGGATCAGAAGACCGGAAAGCTGATTGCCCGAATCGCTGATCTGGAAATTCTCGTTACTTCCTCTGAAAAAGAGGCCCTGATATTAGAATCGAACCTGGTAAAGGTACACAAGCCACGATATAACATCGATCTCAAGGATGACAAACGTTATCCCTACATAAAGATCACGACTGACGAGATGTATCCCAGGATGCTTGTCGTCCGCCGCATTCAAAATGATAAGGCCAGGTATTTCGGTCCGTATACAAAAGTCACATCCATGCGCAAGACGCTGAAACTTATCAGGCGCATTTTTCCCATACGTTCCTGTTCGCTGGAACTGCCGTCGAAACGTAAATACAGGGTTTGTCTCGATTATTTCATCGGGCGCTGCCCCGGTTGTTGCGAAGAGGGGAAAGCCTCGGTGGAATCTTACAATGCCATGATCGGCGAGGTTATTTTCTTTCTATCGGGAAGATCAAAAAAGATAGCCTCCCGGCTGAGGGAGCGGATGGATAGACTCTCCGACCAACTCGAATATGAAGAGGCGGCCGGAGTCCGTGATCAAATAAAGGCCATAGAGTCGGTAATTCAGAAGCAGCGTGTTGTCAGTGCCGACCTTTTGGATCGCGATATTATCGCCGTATCATCGGAGGGCGGCGATGCTTGTGTGGCCCTCCTGGAGGTTAGAGAGGGGGTCTTACTGGGTCAGAAGCGATATATAGTCGCTACCGCCGGATTCGAAACGGCAGAAATCATAAGAAATTTCCTCCCCCGGTACTACAAGACGACAACGGTATTCCCCGTGGAGATATTGATCTCCGAGGAAATCGAAGATATGGAATTGATGCAGGATTTCCTTTCGGAAGGAGCGGGGCATAAACTCAAGCTACTCGTTCCCCGGAGAGGGGAGAAGACGGCGCTTCTGAAAATGGCCCTTGATAACGCCAAGCATAACCTGGATCTACATCTTGCTGAGAAGAGCGTTACCAGGAAAAGAGCGCCCCATTCCGTTTACTCGCTTGCCCGCGACCTTTATCTTAAAAGACTTCCCCGCTCGATTGCGGCCTGCGATATTTCCAACCTTGGCAAGGAACAGGCGGTCGGTTCCATAGTATATTTCTCTGATGGCCGCCCGCGGAAATCGGAGTATCGACGTATGAAGATTAAAACCATCGAAGGTCAGGACGATTTTTCCATGATGAAGGAAATAGTCGGACGATACTTTGTTCATCTGGCGGAAAACCATAAGGAATATCCCGATCTGCTTTTGATCGATGGTGGTAAAGGACAACTCAATGCTGCGCTAAATGCCCTGAAGGAGCTGAATCTTGCCGACCAACAGGCCGTTTCGCTGGCCAAACGTTTCGAGGAAGTTTATCTGCCGGGCCGCAGAGAGCCTTTATCGATTCCAAAAACGTCATCGTCATTAAGATTATTACAGAAAATTAGAGATAAGGCTCATCGGTTCGCGG
>CBDVBL010000267.1:0-3768 GCA_965372205.1 uncultured bacterium | reverse complement strand
TCTGTCCGTAGGGGCGTATTGCAATACGCCCAAAAAACGTAATATTTATTCTTTGAAATGGCTCAAAATAACACCCCCACAGAATACCCCATAGACGGCACACTGGATCTGCATACATTCCAGCCTAAGGAAATAAAACAGCTGGTGCCGGATTATATAGATGCCTGCCTGGAGAAGGGGATATATCAAATAAGGATAATCCATGGCAAGGGGACGGGCACGTTACGGCGGGTGGTTCAAAGCATTCTTGAAAAGCATCCCGCCGTTCTGCGATTCCATCATGAGGGCGGTTCCGGCGGTAGCTGGGGCGCCACGGTGGTTGATCTGAAGTCGAATTGATATATAATAATCTGCAACCGATGGTTTGGATTTTGCTTTCAAGGATCTACGGGTGCCGTCAGGTCTCCGCACCTGACGGTATGGGTGTCAAGTACGGAGACTTGACACCACAGTACTGATTGATTTTCAAGAATAGATATTGACGGGGATAAACGGCTAAAAGCGCCGTTTTTTCTTTTGCGCTTTTAGTTTTCGACGCAACTTCGCCCAATGCTCCTCGGCCAG
This sequence comes from uncultured bacterium, assembly GCA_965372205.1. Taxonomy (GTDB): domain Bacteria; phylum Zixibacteria; class MSB-5A5; order UBA10806; family UBA10806; genus CBDVBL01. Next base: position 3,204 of record CBDVBL010000267.1, on the reverse strand, counting down.
TATATATCCGATACAACGCGGCGATCCGCAGTGGCAGGGGTGATCCTCGTGGGCATCGTAATCATAGCCGTAATTATATGATATCTCCTCGCCCTTCTTTATATCTCGTATGGCTATGATCCAGATATGGCCTCGGAGAATATCGGTCTCGCAGTTGAAATCGCAGGAATGGTTTATATATTTGGCGGTGTTCCACCAAACGCTGCCGTCTATATCGTGACGTTTATTCAATGTGAAAATGTAAACCACTCCGTTGTCATTGGTCCCGCCCTGCGATTTATTCCAGGAAATTTCGTATCTGCGATCGGATTCGGCTTTGGTGATTCTATCGCCGACATATTCGATAACCCGCGTCCCCTCCGGGATGTCGGCTCTGGCGAATACGCCGGTGCCGTGTATCCTTGATTTTCTAACAACGATGTGTGGCGATGTGGTTCTTTTCATTACTTTATCCCTTTGCGAGCCAATCAATGCTGGTTTTCATAACCTTATTTATAAAATTCCCCCGGGATGTTACGCTGCACCTATCCCGAGGGAATAATAACTCAGTTAGAAGAAAACGCAATTACTTTATCAATGTCATCTTTCGAACAGCGCTCTTATCTCCGGCGGCCAATCTATAGAAATAAACTCCGGAGGGTACATTATCGCCGTTCCAGATCAGCTCATGCTCTCCGGCACTCATGGTTCCCGAAAGCAGCGTCTCAATCTTCTGCCCCAACAAGTTGAATATATCAAGCTGGATATTACCTGCATCGGCGAGCCGGAACCTGATGACAGTTGAATTATTGAACGGATTCGGATAATTGCCGATTAGGGCGAAATTCGACGGCGTTTGTACATCATCATCGGGAACATCGGTAGGCTGTCCGATAACCACGACATATTCCTGCTCGTCAGTATTATCCGACGAATCTGTGCATTCGATAGTAAACCCGAACTCGCCTTCGGAAGTAGGAGTCCCGGTTATCTCGCCGGTGTTTTCGTTCAACGTCAAACCGGTCGGCAGATCGCCATCGCTAACCTCGAATGAATAAGGATCATCGCCTCCACGGGCCTCGATAAGAGCCTCGTATGCTTCCCCGGAATTGCCGTTGGGGAGCTCGGTGGTAACGATGTTCATTCCGTAGCTTTCCGAATAAGCGCTTTTCAAAATCCAATCGTCGATATCGAATTGCAGCGATGTGGGATTACCACTCACGATGAATCGAAAATCATCTTCCTGGCTGTCGTTCCAGACCGTGATCATGGTATCAATCCCGTTTACATGAGGATATACCTTGATCGGCATGATGAAAAGCTCGGGAGCGGGATACCCCTGTGTCTGGCTGACATGCAGAAAAATCTCGTAACGACCGTTGTCGGTTTCCTCGCTCATCCATGAGTACCAATAGATAGGGCGATTCTCGCCCCAGAGCCACTCATCAAAGAACCAGCCCAGATCGGCGCCGTAATATTCCTCCATGATATGCTGGAACTCGCGAGTTTGAATCGTGCCGTACTGGTGGTCAGGATGATTGGCATATGCATACATGCCCTCGAAGAAAGCCTCATCCCCCATCACCCCACGTAGCATATGCAGTACCCAGGCGCCTTTGTCGTAAACAGTATTGCCGTTGAAAAGCTCGTCGGGATCGTAAATCGGGCCGCTGGGATCGTCAACGTCGAGGTTATAACGCATGTAGTCCAAATAGGCATTATGACCTTGAAGCTCCTCTGTCCATAATGCCTCTAAATAAGAGGCGAATCCCTCGTTCATCCAGATATCGGGCCAGGTATCGCAGGTGATCATATCGCCGAACCACATATGCGCAAGTTCGTGGACCAGGATCCAATCATACTGGTGATTCCCCCGAATCAGCCCCGCTCCATAGCTGGTATTACACTGATGCTCCATGGCGCCGTTCCAGGGGAAGATGGAGTGCCCGTATTTTTCTCTTATGAATGGGTATTCGCCGAATATATCTGCTAAGATTCCCATCGCCTCCGCCGTGATGCTCAGATCTTCCACAGCCTCGTCGTAATGCTCGGGATAGACATAGTTGACAATCGGCATGGAGTCTCCCCCGGCGTAGTAATACCAGTCGGTGAAGCTCTGGTAGTTGGAGATAGCCAGCGATATCAGGTAGGTAGTGATAGGGTAAGAGATATGCCAGCTAAAAGTTCGGGTGCCGTCGCCGTTATCGATGTCGCTGACCAGGGCGCCGTTGGACGTGGCCACCAGATCGTCGGGCACCGTAATCAAAACGTCGGCCGAATCGCCCTTATCATGCGGCATATCCTTGCAGGGCCACCATTCGCGGGCGCCCTCGGGCTCCGACAGGGTGTGGATTATGGGCTGATCATCGTCACCGTGCTCATTCCAACTGAACGACCCCCAGCCGCCGCCGGGTGGAGGACCACCGTAGTAAACCACGGTTGTGAATTGCTCGCCGGCATCGTAAGCGCGATCGAGGGTGATTTCAAGATTGCTGATCTGATGGGAGAAGGCGGTGGGATTGCCATACATCCGCACCGAATCTACGTCCAGGGCAGAGTGCAGGTCATAATCTATCGACGACAGACCATCAACAACCGACTCCGATGTCATGGTAACCTTGCCGGTTATGGTCTCTCCGGCAATGTCGGTGACGTCGATATCCAGCTCCCAGTATTTGACATCGTAATCCGACTGGTCCAGCAGCAGGCTTGGTTCCTGACGCTCCATAAGCTTCTGATAATAAAGGGATTTCATCCTCCATTCGGCGTCGCGGAATTCGTCCCGGCTGATCTCCTGCGCAAAAAGCGCAGCCGAAAAGGAGAGGATCAAAATACCGACAAAAAACAGCTTCATTTTCATCGCATCCTCGACTTTTTAAATTAAAAAACGGCAACCATCTATGGTTCCAATATATAAAATAATGCTATTTTGTCAATTCCTATAAACCCGGCCGGCGAGCTTTCAAAAACGGCTATCCGCCGCCTGTCCTGAGCGAATTTAATATTGGCAATGGTCTCCATAAAGCGTATAGATAGCTATGAGCAAATTCCTCAGACTCAAGCCTATATGGGCTTTAGGAGTTTACATAATCCTCGATACAATCTGTATCGGCATGGGGATGGGGGTTCCGATTTTCTGCATATTTTTCGGTTTTCCGGTCGGCTGGTACATCATTAGGAATGTCACCACCCAGACGATGGAAATCAGGGAAGTTCTCGGAAAGG
>CBDVBL010000266.1:0-3773 GCA_965372205.1 uncultured bacterium | reverse complement strand
AGCACGAGCTCAAATCCAGTCTCACAATCGATGTTTTTCTCGAGGATGAGCTATCGGCCGGTGAAGTGGAGAATATGCGATCTGAGCTTATGGTTCTGGAAGGAGTGACGGAGGCGCGGTATCTCTCCAAGCTGGATGCGCTTTACAAAATGAGGGAGACCTTCGGACTGGAGATGATACAGGGTATTGATGAAAACCCTCTACCTGCATCATTCGTGCTGGGATTAGATGAATCCCTTTTTGAATCCTACGAATCCGAGGGGCCGGAAATATCAGATTCGTTGGTGGCTCGAATATCCGCGCTGCCCGGCGTAGAGGATGTTATGTTTTCGGGCGAAATGCTTTATAACCTGAATCGAATATTAAATTCAATTAAGATACTTGGCATAGCTATCGGCTTGCTTGTCGCTTTTTCCGCTATATTCATACTAGCCAATACGGTGAGAATTGCCATCTCCGATCGAAGGAAAGCGGTAGAAATTATGCAGCTGGTGGGCGCTACCCGTAGCTATATTCTGACGCCGTTCGTCTCCCTGGGAGGGTTGCTGGGACTTTTTGGCGCTGCGCTGGCGATGTTATTTCTGTGGCTCTCTGCGAATTTCGTTTCACGGCGCCTGATGGCGATTTTCTTTTTCGATGCCTATGAAATTACGGCATTCATTTTAATCGGCCTTCTCCTGGGTATGGTAGGGGCCTTGTTGGCGACGAACAGATTCTTGAAAATATGAAACAACTAATATTCATGGCGGTATCATTGTGTTTTATTTCTGCCGTCCTGTTGGATTCCGCACTGGCAGGAGAGGATTCCGAACGACAGGATCGGATTAAGACGATAAAAGACGAATTGCAATCAAAACGGTCGGAGTATGAGAAGCTCGGCCAAAAAGAGAAAGACCAGCTCTCCAGACTGCGCAATATAGAAGAGCAAATGGCCTTGTCCGGACAACTTATTCTGAAGATAGAGAGAAAGTCCGGAACGCTTCAGCGAAGCATCGTAATCGAGCAGGGAGAGCTTGAAACCGCAGAGAGAGCCTTAGCGGAAAAGAAAAGGGCGCTGAGAATTAGGCTGCGGCATATTTATAAGGTTGGCCATCGTCCCGGTTGGATAGGGATTATATCTTCGCGCGATCCCACAGAGGCGCTTACGGCTTTTAAGAATATGATGGCCATTATCGCTTACGATAAACATCTGGTAGAATCCTATGTTGATTTATCGAAAAACATATCGGCGAGATTGGAGAAGCTTCGCAGCGATAAAGAGCTTCTGGACGGTCTCAGGCGTGACAGCGAAACCGAGTTGAAGCTTCGAAACATAACTCTGGACAGGCGTAAAAAACTCCTGGATCGATTGCGTAAGGACAAATCTGCCATAGCGAAATCCATGGAGAGCTTAGAGGAGGATGCGGGACTTATCGCCGGCATATTTAACGACTTACAGGCGGATATCGATCCAAACATGGAGCCATTGCAGCTGCCCGGCTTGGAGGAGAATAAAACCGATTTGATATGGCCGGTTCATGGACGAATCATCGGGTCGTTCGGCGCAAAAGAGGATGCGCGGGGTCTGAAAATAACCAATCCGGGAATCGATATCAAGGCATCGTATGGGAGCAGGGTGAAAGCGGCGGCTACGGGAAAAGTTATATATGTGAGTTGGCTGCGAGGGTACGGACAGTTTATAATAATCGACCATGGGCAAAGCTTCTATACCCTGTATGCAAATCTTTCGTCAACCTCGGTTGATGTCGGGGACGATGTGATCGCAGGCCAGACCATCGCGGAGGTCGGTGAGTCGGGGACGCTCGAGGGTCCTCGATTGCATTTCGAACTGCGTCATAAGAAAAAACAGCTAAATCCTGTCGATTGGCTCAGGTGATCTAATGATGGATCACTTAGAAAGGTTCTCAAAGACTCTTTCGGACGCCGCCCGCAGCGGCAATCTGAGTCAATCATTACTTCTTGTCGGTCGACCGGGAATCGGCAAATTCTCTCTTGTAACGGGTATTGCCAGAGTTTTACTTTGCGAGAAGGACATGTCGGGATGTGGCAAGTGTTCTTCCTGCAAGGAAGTAAACAAGCTTTATCACCCCGATTTCCCTTTGCTTTTTCCATTTCCCAACCTGCGGCCGGAATCGAGAAAGATGACGGTCTTCCCTTTTTCAGATCCGGTTTCCTCCGGGGCTAAGTTTTCTGAGGATACTCACGATGAGATCGAACGCTTCAAAGAAACAAAACTCTCCGATCCGTTTGCCATAGTCGATTTCGACAAGAAGGAAAATATACCGGTGGAACTGGTGAAGGATCTGATGCGAACCCTATCCAGAAAGCCACTCAGGGGACAAAGACGTGTCGCCGCTGTTCTGGATATAGACAAGATGGCTTTCGGAGCCGCTGACCTTTTCCTCAAGACGGTCGAGGAACCTCCGGTAAACACACATGTAATCTTGACCACCTCCAGGCCGGATTTACTTATGCCCACTCTATTATCGAGGGCTCACCTGATAAAAGTGCCGCCGGCGCCGCTTGACAGGCTGGAGAAATATCTCTCCGAAAGGCTCGAGATAAACAAAAACGATGTCTCTTACCTGTCCAGGATGTCCGGCGGCTCCCCGGGTATGGCGATCCATCTGTATGAGGGAGATATTACCGAGAGACGTGACCTGGTTATGGCCTTTTTTGAAAAACTGTTGAAGCGTGCCGATACGAATATGCTGATTGACGAAGTTAATCTGAGATACGGGTTGAACAGGGTCAGTTACGACGAGGTCAAGCTGGATTTCGATATAATGGAATCGATAATACATGATCTCTATCTGGCGTGTGAAAATCGTCTTGATAATCATATCATAAATGTCGATATTAAAAAGAAATTGTCGAATCTGGGGTGCCCGGATCTGGAGGTTCTGGATATCTGGAAGACCTGTTGCGCCGAGATCAGACAGGCCTGTCTTGTCAACAACGTTGCTGCCGGGACGGGGATGATATTTTTCTACGTTTCTTGCGCCGACGCCATGCGAAATCCGGGGAGACCGAAATTCAAATTGCCGTAGCCGGAAACCGGGCATTTTTCGTTTTTGATTGAAGGAGGAGTTTTCACCATGGATGTATACAAAGTGTCCTTCAAGGGAAACCGGAGAAGCTGTTATGTCAACACCAGTGGTTTTGAGATAGATAAGGGATCTTACGTAATTGTTGAGGCTGAAAGAGGCGAGGATTACGGGACCGTGGAACGCAAGGCCGTGAAATGCGAGTATGACTCCGAGACCGATATTCCAAAGATACTGAGGCTGAGTAACGATTCGGACAGCGATCGGATGATATTCAACCGTCAGAAAGAAGAAGAGACATTCGACGAGTGTTTGAAGTTTGTCGAAAAGCATCGACTCAAGATGAAACTGGTTGATGTCGAATACCAGTTCGACTGTAATAAGATCACGTTCTTCTTCACCGCTGATAAACGGGTTGATTTCAGGGAACTGGTCAAGGACCTGGCTGCCACCTACAGAACCAGAATTGAGCTCAGGCAGATAGGAGTCAGAGACGAGGCCAGACGCTGCGACGGGTATGGTATATGCGGCAAAAGGCAATGCTGCTCGAATTGGCTGGGAGATTTTTCCACCATTACAACACAGATGGCGCGGCGTCAAAATCTGGCGTTGAATCCCCAGAAGCTATCGGGGAATTGCGGACGACTCCTGTGCTGTCTGAAATACGAAATGGGCTTCTACAATGAGGTCATGCCGCAATATCCACCGGTTGGCGTGCGTTGTGTA
>CBDVBL010000265.1:0-3806 GCA_965372205.1 uncultured bacterium | reverse complement strand
GATAATACTCGTAAGGCCGGCGGGAATCACTTATCAGTACCTCGAAATGGGCCCGTTGCGATTGGACGAGTGCACTATCGGCATTGAGAATTCAGACGGCACCGACGGCCTCGAGGTCGCCTACAACGCTGCCTATATGCATGATAATCTGACTATAAGGTTTGGCCTCAGCTGGCTTTTGGCGTCTCCATCATCAGGTATAGTCGACCCGCATGACAGCTTTGACGCCACAGTTACTTTCGACGCCTCGAATCTCTTAACGGGTATCTATACCGGCAGCATCAATCTCGATTCCAACGATCCGGCAAATCCCAACGCCGTCATTCCGGTTACTCTAACCGTTGGCGAGGGCTGTTATTATGTCCCTGGCGACTGTGATCACAACGGTATTCCGCTCGAACTCAACGACCTTATCGCTATGATCGGTTTGTACAGGGGAGATCTGGATCCTCTCTATACGTGCGACTGCCCGCCTCACGGCGACGATTTTGCTCCCGAAGGTGACCCTAACGGTAACTGCGTCGCATTAGAGCTTGATGACGTGGTGACGGAAATCGCAGCCTATAGGGGCACGGCTGAAGTATCAGCATGCGTGGATTGCCCGTGATCGCTCAGGCTATCGCCCGGGAATAGAACGGAATTGAAAATCGTGATGGGGGAACACGAATAGACAACATACCGATGCTTTCGGAATAAGGTATGATCATACGGGTAGTGTTGTTGATGGATACGGGTGGAGGGATTCGATCTGTCCTGATTCATATTGCACGATGAGTTCATGACCGGCGAAAAAACATTGCGGGAACATCTGGCGCGGCTCTTAAACTGGAATGACGCGCATGAGAGCTTTGATGCAATCGCCGATTTCCCGGAAGAATTAAGAGGAATCAAGCCGGAAGGCATGCCGTATACTGCCTGGCAGCTTCTGGAGCATTTGCGCATATGTCAATGGGATATCCTGGAGTTTAGCAGGGATCCGGACCATGTCTCTCCCGAATTTCCCGCCGGCTACTGGCCCGAAAGCAGCGACCCTCCTGATTCGAAGGCCTGGGATAGAAGCGTCGATGGTTTTCGTTCAGACTTGAAGGCGATGCAGGATCTGGTATCAGATCCCTCCACGGACCTCTTTCGTCCCATATCGCACGGGGAGGGGCAGACTATTCTGCGGGAGGCGCTACTCCTCGCAGATCATAATTCTTATCATCTGGGGCAGTTGGTGGTTCTGCGGCGGCTCCTCGGCGCCTGGCCGGGAGATAATAAAAAAAATAACTAAATATATCCCAGAAGTGGCAACAGGCTGTTGTCCTCCAATTACCAGTTAATAAGTCGGGATTGAGAATCTGTTCCTGTGATTCGGATTCGATAATAAATTAGCCGATTTGGAATTCGCATTAATATCTATTCTCGGCTGTCAGCCTAATTTTCATCCAATAGCTTTTCCAGTTCATCTACCAGATTACTGAATAGCTGAATAGTATGAAGAACCGGCTCAGGCTTCGTCATATCAACGCCGGCGTCTATTAGGATATCGACCGGATATTTCGAGGAGCCGGTGGACAGGAATTTCATGTAAGTGTCAAGATATCCTTCATCGCCGTCAACGATCCTCTGCGACATCAACTGTGCAGCGGCATTACATGTAGCGTATTGATAAACGTAGTATTGCCAATAAAAATGGGGTATCACCATTCCCAGCATGCCGCTTAAATCATCGACCGTCAAAGCTTCGCCCCAGTACTTCCGGTATATATTCGAAAACGTTTTCCGGAAATAATCAGCCGAGAAAGCGCCGCCGTTTTCCATATGCGTATGAATGGCCAGTTCAAATTCGGCAAACATCACCTGTCGGAAGAAAGTAGTCCGGATCTCCTGAATATAGAAATTCAATAAAAACATTCTTTCCTTCTTGTCTTTTGCGTTTTGCAGAAGATGCTTCAACAGGACGGTTTCAGCGCAGGTTGACGCCACCTCGGCGACAAAGATCGAATAATCCGAATAAATATACGGCTCGGTTTGATTGACATAAAATGATTGCATGGAATGACCCATCTCATGAGCAAGCGTAAAGACTCGTTCGATCGTACCGTTGTAGTTGAGCAGAATGTACGGTGGAGAAGTATAACTTCCGCCGGAGGATGCGCCGGATCTTTTTCCCTCGGTTTCGAAAACATCAATCCAGCCGGAATTGAGCCCGCTTTTGAAATCGCTGATATATGGCTCGCCCATCGGCTCCAGACCTTCGGTGACTATTTCTACCGCCTGCTCGTAGCTGTATTCCATAGTCTGATCCGGTATCAGAGATACGTATAGATCCCATGGATAGAGCGTGTCGTATCCGAGGACTTTCTTCTTAAGCGAGGCCCATTTATGAAGAGACTCCAGGTTAGCATTGACCGTTTCGATTAGATTGTGATAAACGGATAAGGGAATATTATTGTACGCCAGAGCCATTTCAAGACAGCTTTCATAGCCACGGGCTTTCATGTAGAAATAGTCCTTATTGAGCGCCCCGCCTAACGAAGTCGCAATTGTATTGGCATATTTCTCATAGGTGCCATAGAAGGCCATATGCGAGTCGAGTCGCACCCGGCGGTCATTCGATTTGCGTAATTTTTTGTAACGTTCTTTGGTCAACTCGACCAGGCTGCTGTCTTCGTCGTAGACCGTCCCGAATGACATGTCGGCGTTGGTCAGCATTGAATATATTCGTCCGGGAGAATAAGCGATCGACCCAGACAGTGCCAGGATCGCCTCCTCCGCTGGCGACAGAATATGCTCCTGGCGGCGAATCAGATCTTCAATATAGAAACGATATATATCCAGTTCTTTCTTTTCTGCCAGAAAAGCCTTTAGCTTATTGGCATCGATACTGAGTAGCTCCGATTCCATAAATGATGAGGCGTGGCGAAGCCTGGAACTGAGCGCTCTTATTCGACCGGATAGTTCCTGTTGAGAATTAACACGAGTATCCTCGCTCAATTTCCGCCCCGCGTACGTGGAAAGATTGTCTGCAATTATATTTATTTCTTCATTTAGTTTGAGACATTCATACAGGATATCTCCGGATTCGCCCAAATGGCTTTTATAGTCTTCCAGACGCGCGTAATTTTCATCGACAAAATTAAAATCGTTTTCCCAGGCTTCGAGATTCGGATATATTAATTCCAGATTCCATTTGTATTTATCATCAATATCCGAACGCTGCGGAATCTGTTTGGTTTCTGCAAGAAGGCTAGCAGGCGATGTTATCACCATCATTGACAGAATGATCAAATTAATTCCTATACCGAATAATTTTCTTTGACTCATGACCATGCTTCCTTTACCTTTTTGCTGTTTATTGCCAACTCATATTGCGGGCAATATAAAGCAATTTCTGCTATAGTAAAGAGTATTTAATGAAGCTGCCAGGGTATTCGATATAGAAAACGCTTGTGAAATAGAAGAATGCATCCTTATATTCGAGCAAACGTGTAGAGGAGATCCAGGTGATTAATCCCCGAATTGGAGGTATAATATGAAATCGATCCGAATTATTATAAGCTTATCCACGATACTTCTGGCCATCATTACCGCGGGCTGTGGAAAGGACGATAATTCCACCGGCCCGGATAACGGTATCCCGGCCGGGCTTATCGCCACCTGGACATACCAGTCGGTGACCATTAATGAAATCCCGATTAGTCTTAGCCTGGTGCTTCAATGGCAGGAGGAAACGGTCTCCGCCAGATTCATGGTCAGCGCCGACGGGACTTTTGTTAACGAGGAACTCGATAGCGATGACACGGTTATATGGACCGAGAACG
>CBDVBL010000264.1:0-3865 GCA_965372205.1 uncultured bacterium | reverse complement strand
GTGCCGCCGCCGTTATCGTATTCCCTGCCCAGCAGGGAACCATAAAACTCACTGCCGCCGGTGATCGTGATGAGAGCATCAGGTGCATACACTGCGGCACATACGGCGCTACCGCCGGTGATATTGAAAACACTCCCCGTGGAGTAGATATGCAGATTAGAAGGTACCCCGTTGACATTTACAAGAGAGCCGCTGCTGCCATCCCATACACCGTCCGTATAGATGAATACCTGAGCTCCCGGTTCAATTACCATTGTCCCTTTGAGATCTACAGAGGAGAAGTAGTAGGTTCCGGTGCTGAAAATCATGCTGTCGTCCGCGTTGGACGACGTCAGTGCGTTTGTTACCGGGTCGTAGACGGCGCCGCCCGTTAGCCTTAGGTTCGTGGCGGCATCGTTGGTTGCCTGCGCATCCGCCATTTCGCTTGCCGGAATGCTATCCAGAACAATAGGAGTAGCCAGTCTGGTGGTATCACCGTATAGACCCCCGCCGAGATCAAATATGCCGGTGGGCCCGGTCACGGCATCACCGTGCACCTGAGAACTTCCGGCGAGTTTTATAATTCCGTTACAGGCTATTCGGGCGTTTTCATTCGCATACATATTTCCGCCACCATCGGGTCCGTTAATCGCCTGGGAAGCGTAGGTGCCGAGACCGCTGTCCCAGGAATCGATCATGCCGCCGCCCATCATCTTAAAATCATCTCTACCGTAGGCGCCGTAGTCAAACTTCGATTTATACTTCGGCGCAAGTATCACCTCGATGGTGGTCTTGGCGCCTTCCACCGTACCTGTCGATCTCACCAGCAGGTTCCTGCCCAGGTAAGGAAGCGACAGGCTATCGAATACCATGACGTTATAAAGGCCGTCTCCCAGAGACTGGTCATAGAATCCGTAGCGCCAAGCACTACTGTCCTGGAGAATGGCCATAGCCCTCTCAGCGCCGGCATCGGCCAGATAGAAGGCGGCTGTCTGTTGCTGTGCATTGCCCGAGATATCCATTTCCGTGTTCGACGTCATGATCGAGGCGACGCCGATCAAACTCAGCATCAATAGCAGCATCAGGCAGACAATGAGGACAATGCCCGATTCTGAATTCCCTGTTAATCTTCTGAATATTATCATAACATGTTCCCCCCGCTTTGGAAAGATTGTAAGCCAACAAAACAATAATAGCTTATGAACAGATCTACCGTTCGATTTAACGACATTCTAATTCCTCAACCGACTCCAAGATTTCTCACCATGACCCTGGTCGTCAGGCTTCTGGTCCTGTAGGGAGTCTCAAATTCATCGTCGGCTCTATCCGTGCGAGCGTCGATATCGATGATTACCTCGCGAACCATATCGGGTGTCGGAGGAACATCTACCACCGCTCCCGTGGACAGCACATACTGAATATTGAGGCTGGTTATATTTTCTGCGTATATCTGCGCCCCCATTCCCGGTGCCCAGACCATCAGGTTGGGATGGTCAGTATCGGAATTATCGATATAAAACTTAAAGCGATTCATTTTGATAACCAGGCTACCCGCGGGGTAAGCTCTGGAAAGAGGCATGGTGTTATGCTGAATGTGGCTGGAGCCGTGTTGAACGTGTGAGATCTCGAAAAATTCCCAGTCGTTTGTGCCGGGATCATATATCAAGACCCAATCACCGTCATTTATCCCGGTTAAATCATGGCCGTCACAGCGAAGCTCTGAGGAAGGTTGTGGCATCTCGTGCTCGATCTGAACATTCTCCAGGTTGCCAGCGTCATAGGTAATCACAATGGTATCCGGGTTGGTGTTGTAGGCTTCCAGTTCGGGAATGCCCTCCGGGACTTTATATCCGGCCATCCGGATCTGCGTGCTCAGTTCGACCGCGGCCGCTCTTATGCTGGCCTGCATATCGGAGATATCATCCTGAACGATCAATTGCTTGTGCTGGGTGATATAAATACCCATGGCAGCCGATGTCACAATACCTGCCAGTAGCACGGAAATTAACAATTCAATTAAGGTGAATCCCTTGCTTGCGCCTGATCTTAAATTAACATGTAACATTGTTGTACCTACCTATCTGACATGTATGACGTGACCGTGTTCGAATGGCCCCGATCATGGCGATCGGTCCAGGAAATCGTAACATCGAGTCGCCACAGATTCGAGCTTGCATTCGATACTGTCCAGGTTCTCTCAACGGTGCCCATGCTATCCACTCCGGAGGTCGGAGGATTCATATTTTTCAACTCCTCCATCTTATCCTTGATCAACATCGAGGCCTCCGTGGCGCCGCGAGCGAAGTCGTTGGCTTGCATTGAGGTTACCATCATCGGCATTAAAAGCAGCAGGCCTAAAGCCAGAATAATCATGCCGGCCATAACCTCTATCAGAGTGAAACCATCCTGCTTCTTCGATATTTTCATCATTTTTTCCACCTCGCTTTTTACCATCCAGATGCAGGTAAGTAGCAAGACCCATACCTTTCAGAATCACAAACCGGGATGGATGGCGATCTCGTATAACTAACAGATTCTCATTAAATTACATCGGATGAGTTCTTTCAGAATGATAATTCTGCCTTGCCGCTCGATAACCAAACTATGGGATTTTCCCTATACTTATAGATTACATGGTCGAATTGTGCATCATTCAGGCAGCGTGCCTGGCGAGGAATCATCGATTGGCAGCAGGTTAGGCGCCATTATCCGGTTTATCGTAGGCCATACTGTATTCAGATTATGGCTTAATTTATGGCTACGGTTTATAATACGCCATTGCTTCTGGAATCGCCTCCTGGATTTTTCTTATCCGTGTTTCATCCGAGGGGTGAGTGCTTAAGAATTCCGGCGGTTTACCTTTCTTGCCAGCCGCCATCCGCCGCCAGAACAAGACCGCCTCATGGGGATCGTATCCGGCCATGGCCATGAAAATCAATCCCAGCCTGTCGGCCTCCGATTCATGCAGCCTGCTGTAAGGTAGTAAAATGCCGACCTGTGCCCCGACACCGTAGGCGGCCAGAAATAAGTTTCTGGTTTCCTGGCTTTTCGTCTCCAGCGCTTTTGAGAGGGCGATGCCGCCGGTTATGGCGATCAGGCCCTGGCTCATACGCTCGTTGCCGTGGTTGGCGATGGCATGCGCGATCTCATGTCCCATCACCACCGCCAGCCCGGCTTCTGTCTGTGTTACCGGTAATATACCGGTATATACAACCACCTTGCCCCCCGGCATGCACCAGGCATTGACAAGGGAATCCTCGATCAGATTGAACTCCCATCGGTAGCTCCTCAAACGGCCGGACATATCACGCTCGGCGAAATACCGCTCGACCGCATTCTGTATCCTCCCCCCAACTCCCTTGACCATCCGCGTCTGCCCGGGGTTTTTGCTCAGCTTATGAGACGATATAAATTCGGAGTATTGTTTGAAACTCATGGAGTTCAATTGAGAACCGGGAATCAGGTTAAGCTGCCGTCGGCCCGTAACCGGGACCGTGGCACAGGAGGCCACCAGCAAAAACAATATCGGCAGTTTGATTAGTCTATTCAGTCTATGCATCATTACCCCTCGATGGTTAGCATCTTTCAATGCTAATTAAACTCATCATGCTTCTTAACATAATCCTTCCTCAATACTATTCAGACGCATTATCCAAGTCAAGTGCAAAGCGTTTCGATTGCTCTGTTGACAGCCTGGCGGCTGCAGGACATATTGTCAGTATGTCGGAGGATGATAGGCCGAGGCCCAAATATGGTTTTTACAACAGATAAAGAGCTCCTTTACCGCCACTTTAAGAAGGATCCTATTCTATTCGGGTATCACATCGGCGATCTGGATGATTTCTACTTCGGCGATTGCAGGTGGGCGGTGCATCTTGATGGCGAG
>CBDVBL010000263.1:0-3893 GCA_965372205.1 uncultured bacterium | reverse complement strand
ACTGTTCCGGATAGGCCATGGTTCAAAGCCAATCTTGAGAAAATCGAGCAGAACGGCCAGAGTTCGTTTACGCAGCTATCCTTGCCCGACGCCGTGATGAAATTCAGGCAGGGATTCGGAAGGTTGATCCGAACCGCCGCCGACAGGGGGTGCGTCATCGCCCTGGACAGCAGAATAGAAAAAAGCTCGTTTGGCTCGGTATTTCTCAGGTCAGTCGGGGGGACGAAGTTCAAATGTAAATCTCCCGGGGAAATAGCCAATGTAATAGAAAAATGGCTGAATCCGGATTCGTAGAATCGATCTCCCGGGATTGTCATCCATTTGTTGAAATGCCTCTGCCTGGCTCTTTCATAACCCATTCCATGATGACAAACGGCCTGATGTTCAGGCTCGTAATGAATGACCCCTGATTTCTTTAATAAGTTCAGTTAATCTGCCGATTTATGGAATAAGGAATATACTGCCCCTGGCGGTTTATCCAAGAGTTGCTTCGGATGGGGGGGCTTTTGCGCCCACTAAGCGGGTAAAGTTGCGAGAATTTATGAATAGGAAATCTGTTCTGGTCGTCGATGATGACTCGCAAGTGACGGACGCACTTGGCGAATGTCTGGCGAGTTTTAAATATGATCTTAAAGTTGCCGGCACCGGTGCGGAAGCCCTGGCGAAGGTAAAAGAATCGGATATCGCCCTGGTCATGCTGGATATCAATCTGCCGGATTTCTCAGGATTCGATATTCTAAATAAGATCAAGGAAATGGACTCATCAATCCCGGTTGTTATCATGACCGGGTTTGTCTCCACCGAGGCTGCCATCGAAGCTATGAGGATGGGGGCCTATGAATTCATCACCAAACCTTTCGATATTGACAAGGTGGTGAGCCTCGTAAATCGGGTCATGCAGGATTCGTCGCATCTATGTGGTCTAGAGACATTTTCCGTAGAAAAAGATCTAATGCCTGGAGATATCATCGGAAAGTCTCCGGAAATGGTAGAAATCGCCAAGATGATCGGGAAGGTGGCTGGCAGCGACGCCACAGTGTTAATTCAGGGCGAATCCGGAACCGGGAAGGAGATGGTTGCAAGATCCATATATAAGAACTCGCTGAGAAAGGATAAACCGTTTCTTTCGGTAAATTGCGCCGCCCTCCCGGATACGCTTCTCGAATCTGAGCTATTCGGCCACGAGAAGGGAGCATTTACCGGCGCATATACCCGCAAGCTGGGCAAATTCGAGGTCTGTAACGGAGGGACTATACTACTTGATGAGATCGCCGATATGTCACCTCTAACACAGTCCAAGGTTTTGCGTATACTGCAGGAACAGGAGTTCGAAAGGGTCGGCGGAATCGATACCATAAAAGTCGATGTTCGTATGATCGTCGCGACAAACAAATCGCTTGTGAATCTGATAAAAGATGGGATGTTCAGGGTTGATTTGTTCTACCGGCTGAAAGTAGTATCGATCCATTTGCCACCACTGCGGGAAAGGCGTCCGGATATCCCGCTTCTGATCGACCATTTTATCAAGCTGTACTCCGCGGAAACAGACAAGAGAATCGAGGGCATCTCCAAGGATGCTCTCGAGAACCTCAAGAAATATCCCTGGCCGGGCAATATCCGAGAGCTTGAAAATAATATTCATACCGCAGTCGTTATGGCCAAAGGCGAGGTTCTTCTGCCGGAGCATTTCCCGGTTCTATCCGATAAACCAGAAACAGTACATATTGATATCGAAGAGATAGAAGAAGATTACGCCCAGATGTTTGATCAGTTGATTTCTCCGAATTTCGAAAAGTTGGTAGCCGTATCCAATAACCATGTCTATTCTCACCTGCAATCCGGTTTTGAGAGGGCGTTGATTTCGTCTGCTCTGAAGTATACGGGATCGAACCAGGTAAAAGCGGCGGAGCTATTAGGGATTTCGCGCAATACTCTCAGGGATAGAATCAGCAAGTACGGTTTATACTAAGAATCGTTGCGCATATGTCAGAGTGGATGGCGGAATTGGAATCCGCCTATTTTTTTTGCTGTGAGATTGCCCAGTCCGCCTGCAGCGGACTGGCAATGACAATTGCAGACCTATGCCGTCAGATAGCGATATAAGGCTGCTCCGCAATCTGACGGCACAGGCGGTCGGCTATAAATATCCGACCGCGCAATTGTCATTGCTCTTTCGACCGACCGGTCGGAAGAGGCAATCTTTATCTGCACAAATTTTCAGATATTCGTTGACCGGATTCGCCGCCTGCGATATAATGAATTCATGAGAACGATCCTGATTTCCATTCTGATCTCGGGTCAATTCGTCTCGCTATCTGCGCAAGAAGTTGCTCCGGATTCTGTGGATACTGTTTATGCTCCTTTGGATAGTCTGAATTCAGGTCTTCAAATGGCACTGAGCGCCTTGAAGATGAAACGGGGCGATCTGACGTTTCGGGGTGATTATCTGGAGCCGGATGCCTACAGACTTCGATTTGTTGATGATTATATGAAAACTCCCTTGAAGTTGATCGATTTTGCGGGACGGGATTTTGAGTTTAGGGACATTTGTATTTTGATCGACTGTGAACCGGATATATTCGGGTCTCGGTCTTATTTAATTTCAGACAAGATGAATCCTCTTTTTACAGAAACAGAGGATATTATGATTTCCAATAATTTAAAAGAAGCCGTGCCGAAAGATATATATGCTCTAATAAGATCGCTATTTAATTTCGCGTACATATCGGACTTTCGGAATTCTGTGGTTCTTAATAGTTATTCCGAGCCTGAAATTGATTCTCTAATTAACGGATTTACGATCCTACTCGAGGAGAATGTAGGGGATGAGTTTCTTTCAGCTAATGAGCTTGATAGTCTGGAACAATACACGGATCTTTGGGCGGAAAAACTGGCCGTTCTTTCTCGATCTTGTATAGGGCGGACTTATTTAGTGAGCAATTTTTCGGTATTCTTTGGCAAAATGATAAAAGATTATGGTATTCCAATTCCATTTGAAAGCAAGTCAGTATTATTAGAGTCGCCTCTAGGCCAGATCGTCATCGGCGATACGACCGACAACCACTACGAAGGCGACCTGTTCATCGTCATAGATCCCGGCGGCGACGATACCTATGACATAGATTTTGAGGGGACGGGGCATCATACCTACATTATCGATTACGACGGTAACGACACCTACAACATGCCGAAAAACCGGATCAGCCCCTATTTCTTCGGGTCGAATATGATTATCGATTACGACGGCGACGATAACTACAACGCCGGGTCGTGGACTCTGGGCGCGGGGCTGTTCGGAGTCGGCGTCCTCTGGGATATGAAGGGTAACGACCGGTATTTCGGCGATACGTTCACGCAGGGGGCGGGATGTTTCGGTGTCGGCATCCTCCGCGACGATGAAGGGAACGATTCATATCAGGCGGCGTTGTATTCGCAGGGGTTTGGGTTTGTGGAGGGTATCGGAGTACTGTTGGACAACTCCGGTAACGATAATTATTTCGCCGGTGGCAAATACAAGGATTTTATCCGTTATAACGATCACTACCTGTCGCTCTCGCAGGGGTTCGCTTACGGTATCCGTCCCAAGATGTCGGGCGGCGTGGGGATGTTGATCGATAAATCTGGTAACGATGTTTATGTCTCCGATATTTACGGGCAGGGGGCGTCTTACTGGTACGGGCTGGGCATGTTGGCCGACGGCGGCGGGAACGACCAGTATATATCATTTCAGTATGCGCAGGGTAACGGCACTCATATGTCGCTGGGCATCCTTTATGATCTGTCCGGCGATGATGTCTATTCTGCAAGAGGTGTTTCCCAGGGCTGCGGCCACGATCGCGCGGCCGGGATTCTTATCGATCTCGACGGCGACGATAATTACACCGCTTCTGATC
>CBDVBL010000262.1:0-3902 GCA_965372205.1 uncultured bacterium | reverse complement strand
ACCGATCGATCGCGAGATGGTGTTTTATCTCAAGAGCAGAGGTTTTTCGCAGACGGACGCCATAAGAACCATTGTTGAAGGTTTCGTTGCTTCTACGTTAAAAAGGGCGCCGGGAGAAGCGGTTCGGACTATCCAGAACCTCGTATCCGAAAAGTTGCAGGTGGCATAAGATGGCAGACGAATTCAAGAGGTTATGCAGTGAAAATGAAATCGCCGAAGGTACGGTTAAGACCTACGAGATCCACGGTAAGGCAATCGCTGTAGCGCGATATGATGGGGTCGTATATGCCGTGGATGATATCTGCACTCATGACGGTGGAGCGCTCGGGACCGGCGATATTGTCAATGGTCAGGTACAATGCCCCAGGCACGGCGCCCGATTCGATCTCAAAACGGGAGATGCCACCCAGATGCCGGCGGTGATCGGGATTAAAACCTACAGGATAAAAACCGAAAACGGCGATATCCTGGTAGCTTTAGACGAATAAGGAGTGCGGGATTTGAAGCAGGATAAAATACTGGAAACAGCATTGGAGGCTGAGGATAAGCCGAGCAACGTGTTTGATCCTGATAAGATCATTCACGATTTTCCTATCCTCAGCAGGAAAATAGGTTCTAAGAGGCTCGTTTATCTCGATAACGCAGCCACAACCCAAAAGCCGCAAAGCGTCATCACGGCTTTAGAGAACTACTATAGCAACACCAATGCGAACGTCCATCGCGGTCTTCATACGCTTGCCGAGGAGGCTACAACAGCTTTCGAAGCGACGCGCAAGAAAATTGCCGACTTCATTGGAGGCGTCAGGACCGAAGAAGTAATCTATACGCGCAATGCCACGGAGGCAATTAATCTGGTCGCCTATAGCTGGGGTCGGCGAAACGTCAAAAAGGGCGACAGGATAGTTCTCACAGAAATGGAGCATCATGCCAACCTGGTTCCCTGGATCTCCCTGGCCAGGGAGACGGGCGCTGAACTAAAATATATACCGATTGATGATAATGGTGAGCTTGATCTCGCTGATCTCGATAAGATAATCGCCGCAAATACGAGGATCGTTGCCGTTACACAAATGTCAAACGTCCTCGGAACTATAAATCCTATCCATGAAATAACGCGTACCGCACATGCTAACGGTTCACTGGTGTTGGTGGACGGCGCCCAGAGCGCTCCCCATTTACCGGTCGATGTTAAGGCGCTTGATGCCGACTTTTTTGTCTTTTCCGCTCACAAGATGCTGGGACCGACGGGAATCGGCGTGCTCTACGGCAAGGAATCCATATTAAATGACATGGAGCCGTTTCAGTATGGCGGAGAAATGATTAATGAGGTTCGCTATGACTATGCCGACTGGGCTGAACTGCCCTGGAAATTCGAGGCCGGTACACCGAATATAGCCGGAGCGATCGGCTTCTCCCCCGCCCTGGACTATTTGAATAGAATTGGCATGGATCGCGTTCGCCGGCACGAAATGGAATTGACCTCTTATGCGCTTAAAAGATTATCAGAGTTGGATCACATAAAGATTTTTGGCCCTCGCGATATCCAGCATCGTGGCAGCGCGGTATCGTTTGTCGATAATATGATTCACCCTCATGATCTGGCGACTTTTCTCGATTCTCACGGAATAGCGATCCGCGCCGGTCACCTCTGCGCGCAGCCATTGATGAAACGCCTGGGTGTAACCGCAACCGCCCGTGCCAGCTTTTACATCTATAATACCAAAGACGATATAGATGAGCTTATAGATGGTCTCATCGCTGCCAGGAGGTACTTTACTCATGAACGATAATCTCGACGATCTCTATCGTGATATCATCATGGATCACTACAAATCCCCTCGCGGCAAGAAGGAAATACGAAACGCAGATATCGTTAACGAGGGCAAGAATCCGGTTTGCGGCGATGAAATAGAAGTCTCCTTGAAGGTGAATGGCGGACTGGTTGATGATATCTCGGTGCAATGCGTGGGGTGCGCCATTTCTGTGGCCTCCGGCTCCATGCTGGCTGAGACTCTAAAGGGAAAATCGCTTGATGAGGTAAGAAAGATTGCAAGGGCTGTTAAAGCTATTCTTAAAGGTGAAAAACCTCAAGATGAAATCGAATTAGGCGACCTGGAGGCTCTCGAGGGGGTTAACAAATTCCCGGTGCGGATCAAATGTGCCCTATTGTCCTGGTCAACGCTGATTGAAGGATTGGAGGCCTGGGAAAATCAAAGGCAGGCCGCAGTTACAACTACGGAATAGAATATGCCGACCAAAGAAGAGATACTGGCAAAGATTGCGCCCATCGATGATCCCGAGATAAGAGTAGGTATAGTCGATCTGGGATTGATCTACGATGTAGTTATTCCCAATGATCGCACTGTGAATATATTAATGACGCTTACTACACCCGGTTGTCCTTACGGTCCGCAACTGATCGGCGCCGTTAAGAATACTGTTCTTGAACTCGATGGAATCGAAAAAGTCGATGTCGAGCTTATCTGGGACCCGCCCTGGAATCCTATCGAAATGGCATCGGAGCATGCCAAAGACGTCTTGGGAATCTGGTAGAGGCTATATAGATTTTTATGATGTGGTGTCGGAAGTAACTTCCGACACCACTAGAGTATTTTTTTGACTATCTATTGCGAGGCAGACCCCGTCATTCTCGTGGCTCTGGTCTTTAAGACCGGTATAACCAGAGGTGCATCTTCGGGCAGCAGCCTTCTCAAGCCCGGGCAATCCTCGCATCCCCAGGCTAAACCCTCACCCCTATAGGCGGCAATCTCGGTAACAATATCCCCGAGCTCGAAGGCAACGCAGTTGCCGTTGGGGTCGGCTTCCGGGGCGAAATCTTCGCCATGGGGGGAGCAAGGACAGGTATAAGGCGGTTCCACTGTTCCCCGGTACAAGCCGATCATGGCCATAATGTCCGGGAGTTCCAGGGGGATACCGTTATGGTTGCAATCACCCGGACTATAGACGCAATCCGGTGGATGCTCGACAACAAATGTGAACACGTCGTTGCAGTATATATCGGGGGCATGCCCATTCGATGCCAGGACCCTCCAGTAGTACGGAATATCATAATTCAGACAGACGGGGGACGTCCAGGTCGTATCGGTTATAGGGTCGGACATGAAAGGGTCGGGAAATGATGGATCGGCACTGACGGAGGCCACGTAATAGACATCATCGGGCCAATCCGGCTCGTTAGTCGAATGCCAGATAAAAGCGGGATAGCAGTTATAGATTGTCTCGCCATCGTCCGGCCATATCAGGCTGAAGGGCATAAGGCCGTCGGGCAACAGTGATATCACATCGGCTTTGCCTGCCTGCAAAATCCGCCTGCCATTGTCCGACTGTACGAAAACTACTATTTCACAGTTATCGGCGCGCAATTCCTCATCGAGTGAAAAAGACTCATTAAGCGTTAACGTTTGTCCTTCGTTTATAGAAAAAGCAATCCCCGAGGTGTTCGGGATCATATCCCTGAAGGTTTGATTATGCCAGTCGGTACCGTTGGGGGCCTGCCATAATAGTCTCGATTCTGTTATAGCGATCCTCAATTTCAAATTGGAATAGTTTATCTGATCCGTAGCCGTTATTCTGATCTCGAGATCGCCGTCGCGGGTTCCGGGATCGTAGTTGCCGGAAATATCTATTTCCAGCGGCGAAGCCACGTTCATTTCATTGAGGATCATAGAGTTCCAGCTATTATAAGAATAACCTCCTCTTACGGTACCGTCGATCCAGGCATAAGGTGTGTAATAAAGTCCGTCGGTGTGGGGCGGATAATAAAAGATCCTATCCTCGTTCTCCTCCGGGTTGTAAAGGTAATAAGGGTCATAGGACGATGGCCAATCGGCATGGTAGCGCACCGCAACAAAATTATCGGGATAAGTCCGGCACAACTGATC
>CBDVBL010000261.1:0-3912 GCA_965372205.1 uncultured bacterium | reverse complement strand
GCAGCGGCGCCATATACGGCATTTTACGATAGCCGCGGTCGGACAGTTTTAAACCGGAAGTATTCAGATACAGCCAGCAGCGGTCGCGGCGCCAATACAGATTATACACCAGACAGTCGCGCTGTGACCCGGAATCGGGCCTTTCGCCCAGCTTGTCATTTATCCGGTCGACTATAGCATCCTTTACCTTCATGCCGGCAACCATGGAATTATCGATAGAGGGAGTCTTTACACGGGAAACGACCGTAAGATACTCATCCGAGCCCTTGATTTTGTACCTTACATACCAGAGATGAGAGTCTATATCCTCCCGCTCCAGTTCGTCATCCGATAAGGATGTGCGGCACCTCGGACACCAGTTTATAAGGCGGTTGCTACGATAGATCAGTCCTTTTTCATAAAGGCGGATGAAAACGTCCTGCACCGCTCGCGACAATCCCTCGTCCATTGTAAATCTGGTCCGCTCCCAATCGCAACTGCATCCCATGCGCTTGAGCTGCGTTATGATCCGATCGAATTTATCTTCCTTCCACGCCCAGACTTTTTTTATAAATTTGTCCCGGCCCAGTTGCTGACGCGATATGCCCTCCCTGGCCAGATTCTTCTCGACAACCACCTGCGTGGCGATTCCGGCATGATCGATTCCCGGTAGCCACTCCGCCTCATAACCCATAGACCGCCGCCAGCGGATCAGGACATCCTGTAGCGTATTGTTCAGGGCATGCCCCAGATGAAGAATATCCGTGACGTTCGGAGGTGGGATTACAATTGAGTACGGTTTCTTGTCCGAGTCAATTCGGCCGTTAAATAGCCCCGATTCGACCCACCTGGGATACCACATTTCCTCGGCCCTGTGAGGATCATATGTCTTCGGAATCTCTTTCGGCATAGATTACGCTCTTACTCCTGCTAACCTTCCCTGCAAAATTAAAAACGGGATCGTTCCCGCCTGCTCAATATTAATTTATCGGATCTAATAAATCCACCTTAATATCTCACTACAACGTCCGATTACCTCTCATTCTGTTATTCTCTAAGATGCCCTGCTGTCCCGATCCTCAGGTTAAGTAATCTAAATACGCTTTATCAAAAAACAAGCATTTTTTCAATGGAATTATTTATTGTGGGCTGCCCGGCAATCCTCCGATCGAAAAAGCTCCGGCCGCCGATCCGCGGCCAATTGGATTAACAAGAAAAGACTCCATCACTTTCTTGCAAAATCAGCATAATTCTGTCATATTATAGCGGGTGAGGCGTTCGAAATGAACAACGATAAGATCCAGCGACGGGAATTCATCAGACTTGCAGGTAAGGCGAGTTTGCTCGCCGCAGCGTTCGGCGGCGGTGGTTATCTGCTGTCGAGAAACGAGTACGCCCCCCCTATGCTGCCTTCACTAATCCAGGATGGGGATCGAAGCATGCTGGCCGACGAGGCTTATTCGGATGTCGTTGTGGTCAGGTCAGTTGACCATGCAAAGGCAACTGCGGCGGCGATCGGTTTAATCGGGGGAATCCAGCGATTTATTTCAAGGGGCGATGTCGTCACCATCAAGCCGAATATGGGGTGGGATCGGACACCCGCTCAAGGAGCCAATACCAATCCTATACTCGTAAAATCTGTTGCCATGCAATGCCTGGAGGCCGGCGCCAGGCGCATCATAATAACCGATGTTCCCTGCAACGAAGCCAGGTTCACATTTGCGCGTTCAGGGATCAGAGAAGTGGCCAGGGAAATCGGAGCTGACTTAATAATGCCTGAACAACGCCATTTCGTGAGAGCGGACTTAGGAGGCGAAATCCTCGGCCAATGGCCGGTGCTAAGGCATTTCCTGGAAACGGATAAATTGATAAATATGCCGGTGGTCAAACATCACAGTCTATGCAAGGCGACAATCGGCATGAAAAACTGGTATGGTGTTCTGGGTGGGCCGAGAAACCGGCTGCATCAGGAGATCGATATTTCCATTGCTGACCTTTCAGGCTATTTCAGGCCGACGTTGATTATAGTCGACGCTACCCGGGTCATGGTTCGCAACGGGCCGGTCGGCGGCAGCTTATCCGATGTGGAGATCAGAGATACCGTTATAGCGTCAACAGATCAGGTAGCAGCA
Organism: uncultured bacterium; assembly: GCA_965372205.1. GTDB lineage: Bacteria > Zixibacteria > MSB-5A5 > UBA10806 > UBA10806 > CBDVBL01. The sequence goes on along the minus strand of CBDVBL010000261.1, from coordinate 1,801 downwards.
GACTCCTACGCTTGCAGGTTTTTGAATCTGGCGCCTGAGAGTCTCGGATATTTAGACGCCGGCGCTAAGAGAGGATTGGGTAAGATATCCGGGTACTCCCTGGTGGAGAAAGATGTCGGCTAATCTGGAAGCATCGAAAATGGGTAATGGCAATATCATCAGGATCCGATGGATCCGTAGATTTTCCCAGGCCATTTTACTGATTCTATTCATCATCCAGATCAATCTTACAGAATTTTCGTTTACATCCATAAAAAATCCCGATGAAGTTATCACGCCTTCTCCCTGGCTAAATCTATTTTTCAATATAGATCCACTTTCGGGACTTACTACCGGCCTGGCATCCTGGCTTGTCTATGGCAGTTTGCTTCTGGGTTTGATTGTTCTGGTCGGAACCATCTTCTTCGGCCGCTTTTTCTGTGGATGGATCTGTCCTCTGGGGACGTTAAACCAAATGTGCTCGAGCTTTTCATCCGAACGGGAATGCAGGCGTGGCGCCCGCCTGATGAAGGCCAACATATACCACCGGTATCAGGCCTGGAAGTACTACATTCTTTTCGGGCTGGTGGCGCTGGCCCTTTTAGGCTCGGTGCAGGCGGGCCTGTTCGATCCAATTACGATCGCCGGTAGATCATTCGGCCTGGTGATCATCCCGGCATTGAACGCCTTTTTAACGAGTCTGGCGAATTTTTTGTCCGATTCGTCCGCAGGATTTATAAGCTTGATCGGAGCCGGAATCTTCTACATTGCATCCGGTTCTTTAATCTATTTCAAACAGCCCCACTACCAGGGAATCGTCTGGCTGGCTTTGATATTCTTCGCGATACTCCTCGCCAATCGGGTTTTCACCCGCTTCTGGTGCCGCGGTCTCTGCCCGTTAGGAGCTTTTCTTGGAATCATTAGCAGATTTTCCATATACGGATTGCATAAAGACGTTGAGAAATGCAATGACTGCAACATATGCCTGCTCAGTTGCCAGGGTGGCGATGATCCGCATGGCGATATCCCGCACAGGAGGACCGAATGCCATCTTTGCCTGAATTGCAGGGCCGCCTGCCCGGAAAATGCGCTTTCATTCGCATTTCAAACAAATATGAAGAGCTACAAGGCAAAACCCGATTTAACCATGCGCCGGACTGTGATTGCGAGCATCGCCGGACTGGCCGCATTCCCCATTATCAGGAGCGGAGAGAGTTTCGCCCGAAAGCATCCATTTGTCCGCCCTCCGGGATCTTTGATAGAGGGAGATTTCCTGAAACGCTGTATCAGATGCGGCCAGTGTATGAAGATCTGCCCCACAAACGCCCTGCAACCGGCTCTCCTTGAGACCGGCTGGGAGGGTATATTCACGCCCGTGCTGAGCGCCCAGATAGGTTACTGCGAGCATTATTGTACCCTTTGCGGTCATATCTGTCCCACCGGCGCCATTTCCAAACTGGATGTCAAAACCAAGATCGGAGATCCAGAGACGTCTCCGACAAGAATCGGAATGGCATTTTTCGACAGGGGCCGATGCTTGCCGTGGGCTTTCGGCATAACATGCATAGTCTGCGAGGAATGGTGCCCGACATCTCCGAAAGCCATCTGGCTGGAGGAGACCGAGGTTATTGATCAAAACGGGGAGATGAAAAAAATAAAACTCCCTCATATCGATCCGGAGAAATGCACCGGCTGCGGCGCCTGCGAGTACGCCTGCCCTGTCACCGGGAAACCCGGAGTTTATATCACATCCGCCAACGAAACTCGAGATCCCAACAGATCGCTTCTTCTGAAAAAGAGAAAATAAATAAAATCGTATTGC
>CBDVBL010000260.1:0-3916 GCA_965372205.1 uncultured bacterium | reverse complement strand
TATCCTCAAGATCGTCCCTTTGCCCGACTGTGGCCCCGCCCGAGGGAACCAGGTTATAGACCTTCTGCAAATTGCGGATTGCTGTATCCTCTTCTATCCCCAGCAACTTAAGATTTGCCCGGGCGACAGCGATCTGATCTTGAGCCTGGCGAATCCTCGATTCGATTTCGCGGTGAGTTAGTTCCGAGATTGTATCGCCCTTCGATACCGCGTCTCCCTCATCGAAACTTATATAATCCACCCGACCACCCGTCTCGTAGGCAAGGTCAATCTCGACGGCTTCAATTGTACCCGAAAGGACTATATTGCCTTTTTCCGCTAACCTGTTTCTGCTGAGAAAAATCGCTACAGAAATTGCCGCAATAATCAAGACACCTAAAGGGATACCTATTTTTTTCACAGAGATCCTCCCTGGCCCGAACCAAGCCAAACGTTTTGCAGCCGAACCATCTAAGTGACTATAATTAGCAGCGTTAATCTGTGTCAAGCCTTTATAAAAAAACGGATTGGCTCACAATTTGACAAATCCATCAATGCCTTCTATAATTGAATTCCATGAGGTTCATCTATCTTCCACTGGCTTTCTTGATTCTCAGCTGCTCGCCCGAAAGGCAGACCGAGATCCGTTATGATCGATTCATGGAAGCTTTGAAACCGAGCACCGAAATCGGGACTGTCAGCCGCCTTACGCAGGACGGAAGATCCATATATCCTGTTTTCGCCCCGGGAGACAGCATAGTATTCTACAGGCGACTTCTGGTCGCCACGGCCGAGGAAGCGGAAGGGAGAACCGAAGAGGAACTGGTTAAACCGTATGGTTTGAACCTCATTAACAATGAACTCTATACTCTCTCGAGGGATTACCCATACCCCTTAACGGAAAATATCGATCCATCCCGAATGCCCCATGTATATGGTGAGAAAACGATCAGGGCGCTGGAATCTCCCGATGGAGAGACTATCGCCTTTGAAACGGCGATAAGTTTTGATCGAGACAGTCATACCATATATCTGGCCCGGGGAGATTCGATCACTCAATTGACGTACGGCAATCTACCATGTTTTCTCGAAAGATTTTCCAACACCGGAAAATACCTTTCGGCTGTCTGCGGACGCGGCCCGACCTGGATTATTATATTCAATCTCGAAAATCATGTCGCTTATAAAATCGAAAGAATCGAAAACATGATGGACTATCTTACGGTGTTTTCGTCCGACGATAAGATGATGGCCTTCATCAGATCGGACAATAGGTATTCCTACGGACTTGATTTTTTCGGCGACGTATGGCTATTGCGATTTAATAATTAACGTTTAAATCTAACCTGTGGTTTATTATATCCCGCCGGACGTCTCGTTGCCTCCATCACGATGTATGCTGAAAAAATCAGACAGATCTCTTTAGCCTAAACGCAACATCACATGATTTTCACCGCGGTTCCGGAAACCGCTACCATGAGCATGCCATCTCTTATCACCTCGTAGTCGAGATCCACTCCGATGACGGCCGATCCACCAACGTCCTCGGCCTGTTGAATCATTTCGTCCATTGCAACTTTTCTGGCCTTGCCCAGTTCTTTCTCGTAGGCCGCCGATCTGCCGCCGACGATATCCGTAATGGAGGCGAAAAAGTCGCGAAAAATGTTGGCGCCCATGATTGCCTCGCCGGTCACGATTCCGATATATTCCTTAATCTCTTTCCCCTCGATATTCGGCGTGGTGGTTACGATCATAAATTCCTCCCTGATCAATTCTCTTATTTCCCCTGACTCTTCTTAAGGGATAAAGATGCAATCTGCAATATAAAACCCGGGGGTATTATGACTTAAGCAGCGCTAATTGCCGAAGACGAGCAAAGGTCTCCTGAAACCGGCAAATGAGCTTTGATAATATCTCTCGTCGAGACGGGAGACTATTACGCCTCTCGATGTAGATGCGTGAATGAATTGCCTGTCGCCGATGTAGATTCCAACATGGGATGGCCTGCTGGATTTTATTTTGAAGAACACCAGGTCTCCCGGTCTGATACGGGAGCCGCGTACGGTGACGCTTCTTGCGTATTGAGCGCTTGTAGTTCTCGGAAGATAGGTAGAGAGATAACGACTATACATGGCCGAAACGAATCCCGAACAATCCCAGCCGGATGATGATGTGCCGCCCGGTTTATAAGGATCGCCTATATGTTTCCCTGCCCCCGAAAGCAATTTCCCCGCATCTTTTCGTGAGAGTGGAGGAATTCCGGCTTTGCCGGACGGTCTTCTTGCCGGGCCTGAGCAGGCAAGCGATAATAAAAGCGATGCGGATATGAGGACTACGATTTTTTTCATTCCGCATTAATTATCGGCCGGACGGAACCTGATTTTTACGAAAGGGCGGGATAATTCATGCCGAATCTGCCACAACATCATTTCCCTATGGTTACAAATAGAAACAGGAGATCAAAATCATACCGGAGGAAGCTGAGTGGCCAACCGGCGAGAATAGAAAATCAGCCAAGCAGCTGTAGAGTAAAATAGACCGCCGGCAAGGCGAACATAAGCGAATCGAAACGGTCCAGCACGCCTCCGTGTCCGGGGATTAGACTCGATGAATCCTTAACACCACAATCCCTTTTCATAGCTGATTCTACCAGATCCCCTACCTGCCCGAATAGAGTCGCCGCCAGGGATGCTGTTAAAATAAGGTACAGCTCGAATTCACCTTTCAAAAACTGATGGGCCGCCAGGGCGGCAATCAATCCTCCTGGAAAAGCGAATACGAATCCAACCCAGGTCTTCCCCGGAGAAATCTCCGGCGCAAGCTTACGCCGCCCGAGCCAGGTGCCAAAGGCATAGGCGAAGGTATCGGCGATCCAGATATTGACAAAAGTGAACAGCAGGATCATCCAGCCAAGACCGGAAGGATCCCTGTGTATCAATATCGAAAACGATATGAAGAATCCCGGATAAACCGCAGCCAGTATGGCCATGGCCAATCGAGAGGTATAATTTGTTATCCCGGTTTCTATCATCTTGAGAAATGCCGCCAGGAAAAAAAGTACAGACAGTATTAAAAGGCCCGCCTGTCCGAAGGATGAAAACTGAAACATTGAAACCAACACTATTGCCAGTACAGTCGCCAGACGTTTACCGACCTGAATTCTCTTAGCCATTAACATGGCGGCCAATTCCCAGCTTCCCAGAATCGCAACCAGGACACAGAAGGCATAGAGCAAATATCCGCCTATATAAATTATAATTACCAGGGCGGGAATGCCCAGGGCCGCTACTATGAGCCTTTTTAAGAGGTTTTTCGACATTGTTACCGGGATGATACCTTTCCAAACCGCCTTTCCCTGGACTGGTAATCCAGGAGGGCATGGAGGAAATCGTCCTCGGAGAAATCCGGCCAGAGAACTTCGGTCACGTAAAGCTCCGTATACGACGTCTGCCAGAGTAGAAAATTGGATATACGCATCTCCCCCGACGTTCTGATGAGAAGATCCGGGTCCGGCAAGCCGTTAGTCTGAAGGTACGTCGCAAAGAGCCCGTCATTTATCATCTCCGGCTTTATCCGCCCGACTGTAACATCCCGCGCGATGTTTCTCACAGCTTCGATAATTTCGTTCCGCCCGGAATAGTTCAGCGCCAGATTGAGTATCAGGCCGGTATTGTCTGTGGTTTTATTAATGGCATCGACGAGCACCTCACGCCTCTTTTCAGGAAGCCTTTCTATATCTCCGGTGGCAATCAGGCGAACATTGTTTTCAAGAAGTTCAGAAAGCTCTTTGCGAGTAGTCTCTCCCAGAAGCTTCATTATGGCCGAGACTTCACTTTTAGGACGTTTCCAGTTTTCTGTGGAGAAGGTAAAGAGCGTAAGGTATTTAACGCCGATTTCCCCCGCAATACGAACTACTTTCTTGACCGTTTTCACACCG
>CBDVBL010000259.1:0-3918 GCA_965372205.1 uncultured bacterium | reverse complement strand
TAACTCTTAAGGTAATCAGCCTTATCGAAATGATGTTCCCTCACTTCCGGCGTCCGTATATCAGATCGTATTTGAATTCCTCCGTTATTACACCATCCGGGAAGAATCTGTCTATCTCCCTACTTACCTTCTCCAGGAACTCCTCGAGCATATCCTCTTCCATGGCATCACCGATGAAAGATTTGGACCTCTGCCACCTTATGTAGGTCTCCAGATTGTAGATTCTCGATGCGTAGAACCTTTTCTGCCCGATGTCGGTGAACCGGCCGTCCGCAAACAGCATTCCGACGTAGTCGGCATCCATGAATTCTGGATCGTAATTGGGATTATATTTATGAGTCAACCGCTCGATAAAAGCCTGATGCGGTTCGGTAAGAGTTTTTCGACGGTACCAGATCAATGCTATACCGCCGCCAGGCTTTAGAATCCGGTTGATCTCCGCCAGGGACTCCTGGCGGTTCATCCAGTGAAATCCCTGGGCAACTGTGACGAGATCGCAACATTTTGATTTTAGCGGTAGCGTCTCGCCGCAGCTGCAAAGGGGCTTAAAACAAAACTCTTTAAAAAAGCTCATTCCTGCTATAAGAAGAGGCAATGAACGATCCAGCCCGACAACGCACCCTGTATTTCCATCGCAGGAAAGAAGCTGAGTGAAAATCCCCGATCCGCAAGCGACATCGGCTATACAAGAATCTGAACCAACGTCGAATAGATCGAATAGAAAAGATTTAATATCGTCAGGATAGCCGGGGCGCGATGAGGCGTACTCATCTGCGAATTTCTCGAAGGGCGGTTTTCTCATCTATAATCGGCGGCCAACAGTTAACTCTACAATGAGAACCTATCCGTAAAGCACACAATTATCGAACGGGCAAATCTCATGCATTCTTGTATCAATATAGGCATGAATATGGATTTGTAAAGGCCTTTTGTTCGAAGCTGATGCAGGGGTCGGACTCAGATTCCCATCTCGGTGCGAGGCAACCCGCAGGTTCGAGCCGCAACGATGGAAAACTGGCTGCGGTAGGTCCTGGATGATGTATGTTGTTTTAATTTATAAGATTATTCGGATATACAGTTAGGCTCGAAGGGCATAATCTCCATCTCGCCATCTATCCGCTCATGCTTTCCAGGAACTTGGCATTTGTCTTGGTCTTCGTGATTCGTTCCAGCAAAAACTCCATGGCCTCCACGGGATTCATCTCGCTTAGGAATTTGCGCATAATCCAGATCCTGTTCAACTCCTCGGGGGTCAGGAGTAATTCCTCTTTGCGAGTCCCGGAGCGGTTGATGTCCATGGCCGGGAAGATGCGCTTGTCCTGCAGCCTGCGGTCGAGCACGATCTCCATGTTGCCGGTGCCCTTGAACTCCTCGAAGATGACATCATCCATGCGTGAACCGGTCTCGATCAGGGCGGTGGCGATGATTGTCAGCGATCCTCCCTCCTCGATATTCCTGGCTGCTCCGAAAAACCGCTTCGGCTTCTGTAAAGCATTGGAATCTACGCCTCCGGAGAGGATCTTACCGGAGTGCGGCACTACGGAATTATAAGCGCGCGCCAGGCGGGTAATGGAATCGAGCAAAATGACGACGTGATTCTTATGTTCAACCAACCTTCTTGCCTTATCTATCACCATTTCAGCAACGGCGACGTGCCGATCGGCAGACTCGTCGAAGGTGGACGATATAACCTCGGCCCTGACCGACCTCTTCATGTCAGTGACCTCTTCCGGCCGCTCATCGATCAGAAGCACCATCAATCTCATTTCGGGGTGGTTGATAGTGATGGCATTGGCCACCTTCTGCAATAGAATCGTCTTACCGGCTTTTGGCGGCGACGTGATAAGGGCTCGCTGGCCGCGCCCAAGAGGCGCTAAAAGATCCATTATCCTGGTGCTGACGTCTTTTGGGTCATGTTCAAGCCTGATCTTCTCCTCAGGGTACAGGGGCGTCAGGTTATCGAAAAGGATTTTGTGTTTTGCAATCTCAGGATTCTCGAAATTGACCGCCTCGATTTTCAGCAGCGCGAAATACCGCTCGCTTTCCTTGGGAGGCCGAACCTGCCCCGATACCGTATCTCCGTTTTTCAGATCGAACCGCTTGATCTGCGAAGGGCTGACATATATATCATCCGGGCCAGGCAGATAGTTGTAGTCCGGGCTACGTAGAAATCCATATCCCTCGGAAAGAACATCCAGAACACCTTCGGCGAAAATGAGACCATCCTGCTCGGTCTTGCCCTCCAGGATCTTAAAGATCAACTCTGACTTGCGAAGCCCGGAGATGCTGGGGATTTCCAAGCCTTCGGCCAACTCTGTAAGTTCCGCAATTGTTTTTGATTTCAAGTCAACTATATCCATTTCCATGGCTTCTTCACCTCGCTTTATATATCATTCGATACAATTTTTATCCCTTCTGAATCTCTCTATGGCCTGATAATCTATGTTTCTCTTTCTTTCTCGGCCTCGCTTGAGATTTATTTACTATCCGACCTTATCAACCGGAGCATCCCCCCATAGCTTCTCAAGGGCATACCGTCCTCGCACAGCAGGCTGGAAAACATGAACTACAACGCTGATATAGTCTAAAAGAACCCATTGCAAGGCTTGGGCACCTTCCTTATGCCAGACCGCAATACCTCTTTGTTTCATTTTTTCCAATATGTTGTCTGCGATAGCTTTAACGTGCACATCGACCGATCCGGAACAGATGACAAAGTAGTCTGCGACATCGGAGCATTTTCTCAAATCAAGAATCTGAATATCGATACCGTTCTTATCCAGAGCGTACTTGCTGACCGCCCGGGCTATGCTCTTGGGGGTCAAATTAGAGCGATTCCTCCTTTGCTTTATTAAGTTTATCCACGTAACTGGCGTAGTCGCTGCCGGCAATAACTGTAACGTCTATATCCAATATGTTGTCCTCAAACCTCAACAATACTATGTTATCCTCACTTATCCCCAGTCTTTTTGCTATTCTTATGGCCTTTTCCGACAATACACCGGATTCCATACCGTTGCCCCGCCTGTCCACTACTATGGTCTTGTCGAAAGCCTCGAGCCTGGCGTCCGTCTTCTCGATTACATCATACATCAGCGAACCATCGCCGGGGAGCAAAGCATTGGCCAGGGATTCCGCGGCGCTCCTCTGACCGCAGCCGTTTAAAATCTGCAGCGTGACGGTGCTCAGCGAGCCCTCGGATCGATACTCTTTTTTCGGGCTGACGAGCATCGACCCGATAAAGGTCAGTATCGCCAGCGAGAGCGTCACCACCGCCCAGCCTGAAAAGCCGAGGCCGGAAAGTGTAACCAGAGAAAAGGTTCTTCTGACCTTGACCTTGGAGTTTCTATGTTTTTTCATGCGGTCTGACTTGCTGGAACAGAGGAAGCATCCTTAGGGTAAATCCTTTTTTTACCGGTTATCCTCCTGATAGTAGGGATCATAATATGGGTTCAGACCGCCATAAGCGCCCGGAGGAATGTGTTTGTAATCAAGCCTGAAATTGAAATTCTTGCTGGGTCGCCAGTCGATCGCAAAGCCCGGAATGAAAGCACCTGAATTCAAACCCGAGGACGTACCCGAGAACAGGCTGGTAGGGCTATGGAGATACCCGAGGTCCACCCGGATCTTCAACGGATTTGAAAAGGCATACTCTATGGAATTAAGATAGTAGCCTATATTGGAGCTTGTCCCGCCGCCGAGATAATAGCCAAAGCTGTAACTCTGTCTCATGGTCAACCGAGAGGGGTCGAAGAGCGAATATCCACTCTTAGTGAGATACGAACGCCCCTTTAGATCAGGCACACCCTGAGCCAATGTCATTACAGGTATTAATGTCAAAACGATTGCGGCTAATTTCTTCATCTTCTTACTTTTAAAATTATAGCCCGAGAGCCTTATTTTGTCAACCTAAAATAT
>CBDVBL010000258.1:0-3936 GCA_965372205.1 uncultured bacterium | reverse complement strand
GTATCGGATTCTGACCCTGCAAGTCGGCGAAAAACTGGATACTCAAAACCCGTCATATCCATTTCCCCCTTGCCTTCCACATAAAAAATCTGTAATTAATATTGAAAACGTAGGGGCGAGGTTACCTCGCCCCTACAAGAGTTATGAAAAGATAATAAATAAAAGGACCCAATAAATGCCCAAACCAATCTCTCGGCAAATCTCAGAATTCGCGGTCAACCTAAAATACGAAGATCTTCCGGATAACGTGGTCCACGAGGTCAAACGCTACCTATATGACTCAATAGGCTGCGCCTACGGCGGCTATCACACAAAAGACGTCAACATCCTGCGAGCTATCTATACAGAGATAGGGGGCAAGGAGGAGGCCACCCTACTCGCTTTCGGCGATAAGATGCCGGCGGTCAACGCCACGCTGGTCAACTCCCTCATGATCCGCGCCCTCGATTTCAACGATATCTACTGGAAAGAGGACCCGTCGCACCCGTCGGATCTGATACCTGCGGCCTTGAACGTGGGGGAGATGATCGGAGCGTCCATGAAGGATGTCATTGTCGCCATCGTGCTGGCTTACGAGTTCGAGCAGCGCCTTTGCGAATTCGCCAAACCCGGGGTTCGTGAACGGAAATGGCATCATGCCACGCTCACACAGTTCGTCTCACCCATAGTGGCCGGGAAACTCCTGGGACTGACTGTCGATCAGATGGTCAATGCTATCGGCATAAACGGCTCGCACAATCACACCATTGGCTGCCCTACCGCCGGCAAGCTAACCATGATGAAAAACACGGTCGATCCTATGGCTGTCCAATCCGGTGTTTTCGCCGCCCTCATGGCACAGAAAGGATTCACCGGCACCACCGAGGTTTTCGAGGGTAAAGAGGGATTCATGGACGTTTTCGGGATGGACTGGGATATCGATAAGGTGACCGGCGGCTTGGGCGATGATTATAGGATTCTGCAATGCAGCATGAAGGCATTTCCAACTGAGGCTTTGACTCATACCCATATTACCGCCACATTAAATGTGATCACTAATAACGATATCAAGCATGACGAGATCGATACTGTCACCGTTACAACCATCGCCCGCGCCTGCGATATTCTTTTCGATCCGCATAAATATCGCCCCGAATCCCGCGAGACGGCCGATCATTCGCTTCCATATTGCATCGCCGCCGCCATTGTCGATCGACAGATCACTACCAATACATTTTCAGATGAAAAACTCAAAGATCCACGCATTTGGGAAGTAATCGATAAGATAAAAGGGGAAGCTTCGATTGAATTCGAGAGGATGTTCCCCGCCAAACAGCCGTCGAAAGTGGCGGTGAAGACGAAAGACGGCAAAGAGTTTTCCGAATATCTGGAATATCCCAAGGGCGATCCCCGCGAGCCGATGACTATCGACGATCTCGAGACGAAATTTAATGCGCTCTCGGAGAAGCTTCTATCTTCGGAGCGGCAAAGAAAGATCAAGAAGCTAATATTCGAATGTGAAAATATTACCGCCGTCAATTTCATGAGAGGATTGATCGCTTAGGGAAATCCACTACCGATGCCCAGGAAAAAATTAAAACGATTAGGCGAACTTTCCACCCTCGACAATGTTTTTGAAGATCCGCCTGATTGGAGGGGCAGATGGAGCCGGGAATGCTTCGGCAACAACAATCCCATAACCCTGGAGTTGGCCTGCGGCAAGGGCGAATATACTCTTGCGTTGGCTCAAAAATTCCCGCATAGAAATTTCATCGGCATTGATAGAAAAGGCGAGAGGATCTGGAAAGGTGCCAGGATGGCCCTCGATCAGAATCTGAAAAACATGGTTTTTTTAAGAACCGATGTCGAAAATATATCTGATATGTTCGGCGAAAACGAAATATCTGAAATCTGGATAACATTTCCCGACCCTTATCCCAAGCAGGGCAAAGCCTTAAAACGCCTCACATCGCCCCGTTTCTTGAATATCTACAGAAAGGTCCTGGAGTTTAGTGGCATCATTCATTTAAAGACCGATGATGGTGATTTATTCAATTACACACTGAAGGCTCTAAATGCCGAAGATTGCAACATTTACAAATCCACGCGGGATCTTCACGCAGAGCCGATTTCTGACGAAATTCTCGCTCTCAAGACGACCTATGAAAAAAGACACATGGAAGCGGGCAGGACGATCAAATACTTGCGTTTCGGTTTCAGCAACTGCTAACAGGTCGTAGATAAATATGGAGATGGAGATCCGGCCGTTGCGCTCCCAGATTATGTTGATTTCGGCCTGATTGGGGGCTCAAAATAGAGACAATAATTGCTATTAACTCATTGATATTAAGCCTCTTGTCAGCAACCACTATATGAAGATTTTTGTTAAAATTTTGCAAAGTTTTGCGATTATCTGAGAATGATATTTGATGAATGGCTGGTTTTTATTGTTAATCGTTTGAAAGATAACATCTTACACTCCGATAGATTAAGGTCGATTTTGGCATGGATTTTGATAAAATTGAAAGTGTGAAATAGTATTTTAATTTGAAAGGGTCGGGCAAAAATATGAAGAAAACACTACTTGTTTTGACAATCGGGCTGCTGATAGCCCCAGGAGCTTATGCTGTTCCCCATCTCCAGTTATTCATCGACGGAGCAACCTATGATTGGGATACCCAGACTTGGGTTCTGGCGACAACCGGAAGTGTCGATCTCTATGTCATAAGCGCGAAAGAAGAGCACTATGATGTCTTAGTAAGCATGGCGCTCAGCGGATTTGGCGGGGGTAACCCCAGTGGTATTGTTTCCGTATCAGGCTTTGATAATGCTCCTAGCCCTTGGACATGGGGTTTTGGCCCTATAGCATCGGCCCCCGGTTTCGACGGCAATGAAGATCTGCCTCCGCACGGAGTATTCCCGACATGGTTTGCCGAGGTGAACACGGAAGATTATGGCCTGACCGGCTTTGTGGGCGACGTCCAGCCCGGGTCTGATTTCTGGGATCCGACCATAAACGGCCCTGGTCCCGCCAATGCTCAGGGTCAATTCAAGGTTTTCAGTTTATCAATAGACGCTCCGCTCGGGACATCAGTACATTTTGACGCCTATACGCTAATTGATGGTAAATTAGATGAATTTGCCCCATTTTCGCATGATGCCTCAACCACCATCGTACCGGAGCCCGGCACAATATTGCTAATGAGTTCCGGCCTTCTAGGTCTGTGGCTTTCAGCTATCAGGCGCAGAAAACGATAAAGACAATTCTGATTCATTTGTTGGCCGCATCTCAACGATGCGGTCTTTTTTTTATTTCAAATCTTCCGGATATCAAAAAATGGTTATGCGAAAAAGGGGAAATTATCTTGTATCGCCGGGCGTCGGGTAATATATATTCAAAAGCGAAAGCAAGGGAGAGGTGGCCGAGCGGCTGAAGGCAGCTGCCTGCTAAGCAGTTATGGGGGAAACTCCATCCAGGGTTCGAATCCCTGCCTCTCCGCCAGATTTTTTTGAGATTTTTTTATTATTTCCTTGGCAACAAGTTACGATATGCTTTAATGAGGGCGGATAGGCCGTGTGGCCATATTGTGACCATCAAAAGACGTGTACGTCGTCAAAACTTTAAGTGCCTCCTAAACCTTTAACCTTACGAAGAGAGGGCGGTGATCTGAAATGGCAAATTTAGTCCAAGCTTTGAAATCCTCCAAAGTTCGTTGACCCCTCTTTTTCTGGTTCCATAGATCCCGGAATATGAAGTTATCAAAATCCACAACTACGCCCGCCCTATTCTTGATTAGGGTGATTTTTGCTTTTGCATTTGTGAAAACTATCTGGTCGTACTTCGTGAATTCCTGAATGGTAGTTCCTACCTGTGTCGCATATCTAGAAGGCCGCATTCCTCGCCGCATCAAGGCACGATAGTTTGGATCTGTGCTTTCCAAGGTTGGGATATTCATA
>CBDVBL010000257.1:0-3941 GCA_965372205.1 uncultured bacterium | reverse complement strand
TTCCGGACCTGGCGGTAGGGGACCTGCTGGGGGCCTGCATGATGAACATGATGAAAATGAATTGCCCCCGGAGGAAGACAATAGTGATCACGATAACAAGCTGCATAAAAAAAGCAAAAGCCCGCCGCCGTCTCCAGATGACCGGAGGGGAAAGAAAATTGATGTTCTTGCATAAGCGGGAGGGAAGATGTATTTATTAGTCTTGGTGATTTCGGCTCTGAATTTGTTGGTCGTGTCTGGAATGTTTTTCCTTCTGCTTTACGATTCAAAAAATCGGAGTAAAGCTACCGCGGAGGACAGACGGTCCTTATACCAGCTTCAATCGAAATTGCTGGAGAAGATAAAAATAATCGAGCAGTTATATTTTCCTCCGTCCGTAAGCCAGGAAAAGTTCGATTCTACCGCCGCTCCCGGCCCCGGCGAGAATAGAATAAAAGCTGCCCTGGACAGATTGAATAGTGGAATCGCACCGGATATTGTAGGCCGAGAATGTGGCTACTCCAGATCCGAAATGGGGATTATACTCGCCTCCGCAAGGTTGAATAATCCGGCCCCTGGCCGGGCCTCAGCGCCCCTTCAGTAAAACGGGCTCATGCCGATAGAATATATGTCTGTAACGTCTGAGGGGCTTATTAATGCCAGGTAATCAAGAACCTTTCTTTAAAATAAAGCTGGAATGCCCGGTCTGCAAGCAGATCAATAGCTTCGAGGTCATCAAGCAGGGCGGATATACCGAGTCGGGCCGAGACACCGATTTTGCACCCTTGGGACGCATCTGGAAAAACCCGGCTTATCAGAAATACAATCCACTACTATTTTTTACCGCCACCTGTAAGAAATGCTATTACACCAGAGAACTCAACTCATCATTTAAAGAATGGCAGAGCGATTCGAATTTCAAATCCTACCGTCTGCCGCCGCAAAGAAAGAAACACTTAGCAGAGCTTGCAGGTGATGACAGCATTATCAAATTACTGGGCAAACAGATAAATATTAATTCTTACCCGTTTGAATCAGCCATTATCAAGCTACTGTTGGCAATATATGATGAAAGGCTGCTTGATCGATTTTCGTCGCTGGATATCGCCAGGCTTTTTATTCGTATCGGCTGGATCTATCGCGATCAGGGCCAGGACGATGGTGGCCAATCCTCCGCTCATTTGATGCTGAGCAAAATCCAGATTGAGATCGATCGACTTAAAGATGACTTATCCGAATGCGGTCCCAGAATAACTTCGCTGCATCACCTCATTTCACAAGATTTCGATCGCGTCATTGGTTCCGCCGTCGAGAGCGCCGCTTCCTCGAAATTGAAATCGGCAATGGAGAACGTTCAGCAGGTCTGGAGCTCTTTCATCGAAGATGTCGATCTGCTTCAGGCCGAATTCGACGACGCAAAAAAGGAAATACACGTGCCTCATCTTGATTCACCTGAACCGACCGGGTTCGGGGAATATCCGGGATTTTGCGATTTCCTCTACACGATAAAGGAAAGATGGAATGAGATACCCGTCAATGAGACGGAATCCCTGGCGCTGGCCCTCAAATATTATATGAAGGCTTATCAGGATAGCCGCGAAATTAAGGCGGGCTTGCAGCAACTTCAGGCGGCGTATTTAATCGCTGAACTTTCAAGACGGGTCGGCAATCCTTCACAGGCTGCCGAATATTTCAAAATTTCCAGCAAGTTGGCACAGGAATTAAGAATGAAAAGCAAAAACGACAAATCGATATTCTCCAATGCCCAGAAAATTCTCGAAATGGCCCTTGAACAGGGGCGCAGCGTCAGAGAGGCCGCTCGAGTATCTTCATGAAGAAAAAGCAACGCACAGAAGATGACTCAATAGAGCTCTGGGAAAGGCTAATATTAGTCATTGAAAAGGGCGGCAGTCGCTCTGAATTCTTGACTCGCCTCGAGGATATCAAGCAGGATTCGTACATTTTTGAAATGCCCATCAGGCAAAGCGGGAGTGCGAGTCTTTCGAAAGGAGACATTGTGGAGGTAAGCTATAATAAAAAGGATGCCGCCTATACGTTTAAGGCCAGCATCAAAGACTTATTCGAAGGGGAGAGCAGTTCAATCGAGGTGGAAAAATTGACCGATGCCAGCCGAATCCAGAGACGGCGATTTGTACGGCTCGATATTTCCGGCGATATAGGCCTCAGGATTCTGGAATCCCCTGATAGCAATGAAGGCAGTGTAAGCCAGAAATTCCACGGCTCCCTTTTGAATATCTCCGCCGGGGGCGTTCTCTTCGAAACTGAAACTAAAATCGACGCTGACAGCCTGCTAATTCTGGATTTTACGCTAAAAGGACATTATCCGCTCAACAATATCCTCGCCGTTGTGAAACGAGCGGAGACTATCGACGACAATATATATATTGTGGGATCCGAATTCATTTCTAACGAAAACCGTGCCCGCTATGGGCTCGAAACCCTGGGGGATTTTCTTCCGCCGGGCACCGGCACGTTCGATGACAACCTTCAGAAGCTCATGGTTCAATTCATTTATAAAGAGCAGGTTGAACTCAGAAAAAAGGGAATACTTCATCAATGAATAGAATTTCAGCACCGTTTTCTTATGCGCTACTGGCTGTATTACTGATGGCCGTCTCATCCGAAGGTTCCAGGGTCCCCTCGGTGAATATGGCCGTGTCTTTAAATACGGAGGAGGGAACGGTTCTATCTTCCCCGGATCGCATCGTATCCTCGCTCGATAAGGAGCTTCGCATAATGGGATTCATGGGCGGGTTGAGAGTCCTCCCGGGCGGCGCTGAGGAAAACGCCTCCGGTGAATCCCTGATACGCATTACCGTCGGCAGGTCCTTCTGGGAATCTCAGAAAGCCCTTTCGATTCCGTATCTGCTGAACCGTTACCGCCGTGTCTTTATTCTGGAGGTATTTTTGGAAATCCCTGCCGGAGTGCGAGGCATGTTCTCGGAAATGATAAAGGTGAAAAGTTCGTCGGCGGTACAGGCCCAGTTTATGTCCGATGACAGGTATGATCCGGACCTGCTCCAGGACCAGAGCGAGCGCATAAGGCTCGAGGGGATCGCGTATAGAAAATTAGCGAGACGATTGGCGAAACGCCTTTCGGAAAATCTGGAATAGGTGAATCTCGCCAGGACCGTTTCGGGAAAGACAACCGGGATTTGAGCGGGAAATGCGGGACTGGCAGCTTAAGGAAATAGCGAATATCTTCTGAGCGGGCAGAGAATTGCCCGTCTGGAAATAAATGGGCGGTATAAAACATTGGGAGGGAAATGTGCCCCGAACTCAGCAAAAAATTGGGCAGATCAGCCTTCGGGATGAGCTGAAATCTTTATACGAGATTTCAACCCTGGTTCAGGAATGCCCGGTGGAAAAAAGTTCATTCGAGGAGATACTGAAACAACTGGGAAACCTGGTCGATTATAGATCGGCATCTCTTTTAGTCGTCTCCGGGGAGAGTGGGAAACTGGAGGATGTCTGCACCATAGGAAGGACTGTTGAACTTATTGATTTTGTGAATTTCAATATGGGAACCGGAATATCAGCCTGGGTTGCGCAAAAGAAAAGACATATAGTCTTAAATAATCTCAGAAAATCCAGGGGTGGCACGCATACGAAATCGTTCTTATCGGTGCCTATCCTTCTTGCGGACGAGGTTATTGGCGTAATTAACCTGGCTCACGATGAGCCTGATTCTTTCACAAAATCCGATGCTGAAATTGTTAAAATAGCATCAACGTCGATTGCGCTTCTGATTGAAAGAATAGCCCATAGGAGATCCGAGAGTGAATTACAGGAAGAAATGGGGTCTCTTTCCGAGAAATTGACGTCCACCAGAGAGAAATTGGCCGAATTTGAGAAGATTCATTCCTCCGGTGAAGTTGCAGATGCGCTGAATAAAAAGATCAAAAATCCGCTGGCTATCATAGCGGGGAACGCCCAATTTC
>CBDVBL010000256.1:0-3951 GCA_965372205.1 uncultured bacterium | reverse complement strand
CATCCGGTTTAGCCTGTTTCGCGACCTCCAATGCCGCCCAGACCGCGCCGCCGGATGATCCCCCGGCGAACATCCCCTCTTTTCTGACAAGATCCCGGGTGGTTAGAAAACAATCCTGATCGCTGACCTGGATCATATCATCAACCACGGAGAAATCCATAGCGTCGGTTAGCATATCCTCCCCGATTCCCTCGACCTTATATACATGCGGCTCCGAGAGCTTACCTGTCTTAAAATAGTCATAAAAAACCGAGCCGACCGGGTCGACTGCAATGATCTTTATGCCGGGTATTTTTTCTTTGAGATATTTGCCGGCACCCGAGATAGTCCCGCCGGTGCCGATTCCCGCCACCAGATAGTCAATCTTGCCATCGGTCTGCTCGAATAATTCCGGGCCGGTCGTATGATAATGGGCTTCGATATTTTCCGGGTTGTGATATTGGTTCAAATAGAATGAATTTGGGGTTTCCCGCGCGATTCTCTTGGCAGTTTCGTAATAACTCTGTGGTGAATCCGCCGGAACCTCCGTGGGTGTAACAATTACACGGGCTCCAAATGCCTTCAGAAGATCGACTTTTTCGCTGGACATTTTGTCCGGCATGGTGAAAACGGCCCTGTAACCCTTGATCGCTGCCACCATTGCCACGGCTGCGCCGGTATTGCCTGATGTATTCTCGACTATGGTTCCGCCCGGTTTCAACAGCCCCTCTTTTTCGGCCTTTTCTATTATGTAGATGGCCATTCTATCCTTTATCGACCCGGCGGGATTTAAAAACTCCGGTTTCACAAGAATTTTGGGGCCATCCGATGGAGCCAGCTTACTGAGCCTGATAAGTGGTGTCCTGCCGATTGCCTGAAGTATATTCTCTAAGTATTGCATAGTTCTCGCTCCTTATATTCTGAAATCACATATTCCCCATTATATCGGTTTCCCGGGGAAAAAGCTATGACTTTTGATTTATTTCTCCCTCAAATTTCATTATCGGCACCTGAATACGCTCCTTGTGATTGAAATGAGATCAAAAAAACGATATATTCATTACGCGAGTAAATAGATAAGAAACCTTTAACCGGAGGCTGAAATGTTTTCAAGAATTATCGGGATTTTTCTGATGGCAATAAGCGTATCCAACGCCACCCCGGGCGATGTGGCTGTTTCCTATCGTACACCGTCACCCTGCCCTTCAGGGCTGGCTTTTGATGGTATGAACGTCTGGATGGCCGATTTCAAGACGGATTCCCTGTATGCCATAAATCCATATAGCGGCGAGGTGACCGCTGTTCTGGAGGCGCCGTCGTACCGGCCGTATGGTCTGGCCTGGGACGGTTCCTACCTGTGGGTTGTCGATGGCGAGGAGTTCAGTATTATCCAGTTCGATATCGAATCCGGAGTCAATATCAAAACCATAGCATCGCCGGTTGAGGCTCCAAGGGGCCTTTGCTGGGATGGCGAATTTCTCTGGCTCTCGGATAAGACGACCATCCAGAAAATTTCGTCCGAGGATGGAACCATTATTAAAACATTCAAGGCGCCGTCGGGCAACACAACAGGTCTGGCGTTCGACGGCAAATATCTCTGGTCGGCAGACAGGAGCAAAAACCGCATTTATATGATCTATCCGCAGACCGGTGAGGTCATCATGATACTCGATTCCCCGGCTCCCTACGCCTGGGGCCTGGCGTTTGGCGACGGCCAGCTTTACAACGTCGATTATCAGACCGATTCTCTCTACCAGGTGGTGACCGAAGATGATAGCTTTTTCTCTAAGGACAAGAAGAAACGTCAGAACATGAGCTTCACGCACGAGGTCCGTAACTACGGCCCCGGCACCCTGAAGAGTCTCGATATTTACCTGGCAATCCCTGAGAATTCCGATCATCAAACATTGATCGGCGAACCGGTTTATTTCTCCGACGTCTCCCCGGAATATGTAACAGATAGCTGGGGTCAGCCGTTTGCCGCTTTCCATTTCGAGGATATACCGATGGGGGAAAATGCCAAAGCTGCCTATTTAGCCACCGCCGATCTGTATCAGACACGTTATTTCATCCGTCCCGAAAAGGTCGGCAGCTCGAAGGATATCCCCAAGGATATCTTTAAGAAATTCCTCGGCGACGATACCAAATTCGATATCAAAAGCCCGGTGATACAAAACGCCATGAAAGAGGCTATCGGCGATGAGACCAACCTCTACTGGAAAGCCCGCAATATTTATACATGGATACTGGATACCCTTTATTACGAGCTGGCGGGCGGCTGGAACGTAGCCCCGGCCATTATCGAGCGCGGCAACGGAAGCTGTTCGGAATATACATTCGTATTTATATCGATGTGCCGTGCCGCCGGGATTCCCGCCAGGTACACCGGAGCAATATCCATTCGCGGCGACAGGGCCTCCGAGGACGATGTTTTCCATCGCTGGTGCGAGATCTACCTGCCGCCGTACGGATGGATACCGGTGGACCCCTCACGCGGCGATTCCGATTCACCCGAAGGGCAGGCCAACGCCTTCGGCTCTATCGGCAACAGCCTGCTGGTGACCACCACCGGCGCCGGCTCGGAGTATATCGGATGGCGATACAACTCCGGCGAGAAATGGGAATCGGTGGGCAAATGCAAGATATTTGCCGAGAATATCGGCGAATGGACTCCCGCAGACACCACCGCCGAAGCGACGACCATCTCCATGCCCGGCGGCCAGTTCTGCCGGCCGAAGTAAGTAGGCCTCGCATGTCATAATTTATTATGACCGTGGCGCAGACGAGCGGTCACAACAAGTTGTGACACGCAGGGAATCATTATATTCTGCTAATTGTCTTTCTTGTGCGTAGGTGCCCCACAGCTTGCTGTGGGATAGTAAGAACAAGCAATTTAAAAGATAACGATGCCTAAACTCAAACACTACGATAATCTGGGCACGGCCAGATTCGTGACTTTTTCATGCTTTCGCAGGGAAAAATACTTATTAGATTCACTATCCCGGGAGCTCGTGATTGAGCAACTCAAGCAGGCGCGTTTAAAGCATCAATTCAAACTATTAGCTTATGTGTTTATGCCGGAGCATGTTCATCTTGTTTTATGGCCGCCGGAAGGTATGAAACTTGGCAGGGTAATCGGTGAAATCAAATCAAGGATGGCCCGGGAATATTTCTCTATTACTTTGCCGTTGCTCAAAGGAGCCAAAATCTTTTGGCTGAAACGATGCTATGACCATAATTGCAGGACACCGGACAGCGTCCGAGAGAAAATTGAATATTGTCATAACAATCCAGTGAAAAGAGGGTTGGTTTCGGATCCCAAAGATTATGTTTGGTCGAGCTTTAACTGGTATCAGGGCCGACGGGATGTCCCTCTATTAATGGATGAGGTTGAATTTTGAGGAGTAAAGAAGTAACCCACTGCAAGCAGTGGGTCACCCCGCAAGATTTTTGCAGAGAATATCGGTGAATGGACACCCGCGGACACAACCGCCGAAGCCACAACCATCTCCATGCCCGGCGGCCAGTTCTGCAGGCCGAAATAGGGGGGAATGCTCTTGCCTGTTATATTTTTAATGCTCCACCATAAACTAATAAACATGTCAAGTAATGACCTATGGGGAGACAATGAACATCGTGGGAATCCTTAATATATAACTATTGACTGTTATTTTGCCAAGAATTATATTTCCCCATATGTTGGAATATGCCTTTTATTTTCTGACCAACGACAAGTTTGATTATGACATCCTTCATGTTATTGGCGTTGCCTTCTTAACCATTTTGATTCCAGTTGCAATTGTAATATTCCATCGAGAAAATTACAATACGTTAGACAAATATGTCATTTTGGACCATATTGTTGAATCTAAGTATTTTATTATATTTATTGGTTTTATCTTTTGCCCGCTGCTATTTTGGAATATGTCTCCCGATTGGTTACGTTTGATAGAATTAGCCTTTTGGGTTGCA
>CBDVBL010000255.1:0-3957 GCA_965372205.1 uncultured bacterium | reverse complement strand
CCTTAGTGGTTAAAATGGGAAATTTCTGATATAGCTCGAGATGAATGCTGTAGAGATAATCGCCAAAAAGCGCGACGGTCAGAAACTCTCCGGCAACGAAATATCGTTCTTTGTCAATTCTCTATTAAGAGACGATATAAGGGATTACCAGATGTCGGCTCTTCTGATGGCTATCTACTTGAACGGTATGGACTTTGAAGAAACCGCCCAACTGACGGAGGCGATGTTGAAATCGGGGGAGAGCGTTGTTTTTCCAGAGCCGAATCGAATATATATCGATAAACACTCGACCGGCGGAGTTGGAGATAAGGTCTCGCTAATTTTAGCTCCTCTGGTGGCGTCCTGCGGCGTCAAGGTTCCGATGCTATCCGGGCGAGGACTTGGACATACCGGCGGAACGCTCGATAAGCTCGAATCAATCCCGGGATTTAAGACTGACCTTACGTTCGAAGAGTTTAAAAGGGGCGTCGAGGAGGTTGGATGCGTTATCTCCGGGCAGACGCCACAGATGGCACCGGCGGATCGAATGATGTATGCATTGAGAGACGTTACCGCAACAGTGGAATCCATACCTTTAATCTGCAGCTCTATTCTCTCGAAGAAGTTTGCCGCCGGGCCGAGCGGTCTGGTATTCGATATCAAATGCGGAAACGGCGCCTTCATGAAAAATATGAAATCAGCCCAATCACTTGCTGAAAACCTGATAGGTGTCGGCAGGGCGATGGGCAAGAATGTCCGGGCGCTTATTACAGACATGAACCAACCCCTCGGATATACGGCCGGCAATTTGATGGAGGTTGTGGAGGCGATAGATGCCATGCGAGGCGACTGCAGCCCCGACCTTTTCCAGATCACACTGGAACTCGGTGTGGAGATGCTGCTGGAAGCCGGTGTGGAAAAAAATCAGGATGAAGCCAGAAGACTTCTTGAGAAAAAGCTCGGTGATGGTTCGGTTTATAAGAAGTTTAAGGAGATGGTGACTTTCCAGATGGGCGATCTAACGATGTTTGAAGAGCCCTCAAGACTGCCGACTGTCGGGTCAATAATAGAATATAAGGCATTGCAGGATGGATACTTGCAAGAATTCAAAACGGCTTCGATCGGCCGGCTTATCGTGGAAATGGGGGGAGGCCGAAAGACGAAAGATGATATCGTTGACCCGTTG
Organism: uncultured bacterium; assembly: GCA_965372205.1. GTDB lineage: Bacteria > Zixibacteria > MSB-5A5 > UBA10806 > UBA10806 > CBDVBL01. Next base: position 2,792 of record CBDVBL010000255.1, on the reverse strand, counting down.
GTCGGATTGAGATTCTATAAAAAGATAGGCGATAAAATCTCATCTGGCGAGCCGATCGCGGCAATTCATGCCAGAGATCAATCGCAGGCTATGATGATTTCTCGGAGGCTTGAAGGATTAATACGAATTGGGCCTGATAGATCCGAGCCTCCCCGCCTTATTACGAAACGGATTGTCTAAAAGCGGGTTTTCCCCCCTTTCTTTTTATCGTCAATTCTAAACCTCTTCTGGATATCCTGCTGCGTTCGGGAGGATCTGTGATCCATGCGGCATTCTGTTTTTGGCAGGGTCTCATCGGTGAAGATATCGGTAACAGTCTTGGGGCATTCTGCTTTTGCCAGTTCACCGGAGATAAGACAGATGGTAGTCGTGTAAATGCCCGGCGGAACCGGGAACTCTTTAGCCGGAATAGTGTCGGTTACCGCCTTCATGAATGCGGTCCATACGGGCAGGGCTGTAGAAGCGCCGACCTCGCCCCTGGTGGTGCCGATTTTCGTTTTATCATCGAATCCAATCCAGACGCCGCAGGTCAACTGGGGAATGAAACCGATAAACCAGTTATCGGTGAAGCCGTTGGTTGTGCCCGTCTTGCCTCCCGCGGGACGCTTGAATCCCCTGAGACGGGTACCGATACCGGTGCCGTGATTTACTACCGTCTCCAGCAAATTGGTCATGATATAGGTTGTTTGCTCTGAAAGAACCTCCTCCTGATCCGCTTTCGTCTTTTCATATACTACGAAACCGTTTCGGTCGACTATCTTCGTTATGTAGAATGGTTTTCTGAGGATTCCGCCGTTGGGAAAGATGGAAAAGGCGGGCACCATTTCCCACATGGTTACCTCGGAAGAGCCGATTGCCAATGACGGCACGGGATTCAAATATGATGTAATCCCCATTCTATGGGCATAGTCGGCAACCTGCTGGGGTGTCACCAGAGGATCCATCATAAGTTTAATGGCGACGAGATTCCTGGAGGCCCTCAGACCATTGCGAATCGTCATCTCCCCCTTAAAGGTCATATCGAAATTATCCGGCCGCCATTCTTCGCCACCCACGGTAAGTACGATGGGCGAATCAAGCAGTTTATCCGACGGTGAGAAGCCGTTATCTATAGCCGTGGTGTAAACGAAGGGTTTGAACGATGAGCCCGGTTGCCTCAGCGCTTGCACCACCCGGTTGAATTTGCTCGTTTTGAAATCTTTTCCTCCTATGAACGCCAGGACTGCGCCGGTTTCGTTATCCATTGCGAGAAGCATGCCCTGGAGTTGCTTGTAAACGAGAATGCTATCCGGCCCACCGAGCGAGTCTGGAACCAGAATGGTGTAATTCTCATCGTCAGGCGGATAATACTCCTCCAGCCCTATCTGCCTTTTGTTCAATTCTTCGAGGAGAGCGGCTTCGGCCTTTTCCTGCATTCCCAAATCGAGAGTCGTGTAGATAGCCAGCCCCGATGAGTAGAGCGCCTCCTCGCCGTATTCGTAGAGTATTTGCTGGCGAACGAACTCCGTGAAATAGGGGGCCCTGGCGATCCTGCCTTCAGTCGGATTTATTTCCAGCGGTAACTGCTGGAGACTGTCCGATATAGCCGCGGGAATTCTCTTGTAAGCCATCAATGAGTTGAGCACGATATTGCGTCTCTTGACCGCCCTATCCGGGTAGTCCAATGGCGAGTACCTGCTGGGAGCTTTAAGAAGGCCTATCAGTATGGCGCATTCCGACAATGTCAGATCCTGAGCGTCCTTGGAGAAATATAACTGCGCCGCTGCCTGGATACCGTAAGCTCCAGGGCCGAAGTAGCTATGGTTGAGATACATCTGGAGTATTTCGTTTTTGGAATAGGTTCGCTCGATCTTTAAAGCGGTTAAGGCCTCCTTGATCTTCCTGATATAAGTCTTCTCACGCGTTAGAAACAGCGATCGAGCCAATTGCTGAGTAATCGTCGAGGCTCCCTCGGCTGTCAGGTCGAACTGCATTATGTTGTGTATCGTCGCACCCACTATTCTCCTGGTATCTACGCCCCAATGGCTGAAGAATTTCCTGTCCTCGGTGGCCAGCAGACAATCGACCAGATAAGGGGGAATCTGACTGAATGGAATTAGAATCCTTCTTTCAGTATAATATTCCATCAGCGTCTGGCCGTTTCTGTCATAGACCCGGGTTATCAGATTCGGCTGTATATTATGAAGCTGTGCGGGGGACGGCAGGTCCTTCTGGAAAATCAGAGAAATGCTGATACCTGCAAAGACTGCAAGTATTATCAGGCCGCAGCCCCAGTAAACGTATTTCATCCTGCCCGATGGCCTGTATATGTATATTATGGTCATAACACTTTAGTAGCTTCAGCCGGAACGACTGTCAAGTTCAAAACGCCACTATTCCCTTGCAATAAGGCTCAACCTCCGTTAATTTTATGAATTAGGTCGGAAAGGGTTCCAGATGAATACGATGAAACCTGACAAACAGTTTGAACTGATTGAGCGTGGAACAGTAGAGGTTATCCGGGAAGAGGAGCTCCTGGAAAAGCTCAAAACGTCATACAAGACCGGCGAACCTTTGATCGTCAAGCAGGGATTCGATCCCACGGCGCCGGATCTGCATATCGGCCACATGGTATCGATAAATAAGCTGAAGACGTTTCAGGATCTCGGCCATACGGTCGTTTTTTTGATCGGCGATTTCACAGGTATGATTGGCGATCCGTCCGGGAGAACAACCACCCGGCGGGCCATGAGCAGGAAAGAAGTAAACGAAAACGCCGAGACTTATAAAAAACAGATTTTTAAGGTCTTAGA
>CBDVBL010000254.1:0-3985 GCA_965372205.1 uncultured bacterium | reverse complement strand
AAGGATCCTTCCATGCCCATTCGGGATGACCGTCATATCGAGGATCGGCTACTCCGGCCCAGCGATCGGCCAGAGCAGGATGGTCACCGTCAACACCGGTATCCATATTGGCCACCAGGACGCCGGCACCCGTAATACCCAGAGCCCAGACTTCCGGGGCCCTGACCGCCTCAACACCCGGCTCCACCGCGGTAATGAGGCCGCCGTCGTCTTCCTTGATCTCGACCGGCTCTATTAGCTCGATATTGTAATTGTAATAAATCCTGGCCACATCGGATCGAGCGGCAATCTCTTCGATCTCCGCCTTAGTCGCATCAACTCTAATGGCGTTGACGATCCAGAAGGGATTGAAATCCTCGATTCTTCCATTTGCTTCCAACCGGGAAAGGCGAGCTATTAAATCGCCCTGGGTCGCGGTGGCTTTTTCCTGCAACGCCCGAACCACTACCTCATGACGCAGGCGAAGGGTTGCATCCCGGTTATCCATCTCATTTGTGATGGCGGATAAATTCACCCGGTCCGCCAGATAAACCAGCACCGAAACCACCTGTTCCGGCGCAGTCGATTCCAATATGCTTTGCAGGTCTGAATCGATCTCACCTGCAATAGCAGATGTCATTCCGCCCCTCGGGCAAAAAACAGGCAACAACAGGATGATTGCAGTTGCCGCTGCTAAGCATTTTCTAAATCCCATACGACACCTCGTCTTTTAAAAGGTTATATTTCGACATCCTATTACCACAACCGACAAAATCTCCAAACAGAAGATTAGAGATCGCCTCTGAAGACACCTATGTTAAATATACATCGGGATGATGAAAAGTCAAGCTTGTATGAGGCTGCGCCTATGTAACTGACATTATTCAGGACCCTTGAGAATCTGTCGAGGCATCCCCTGAGAGATTTCGCCGGCTCCCATCTTTCGGCCAGGTCTACAAAAAGCCCCTCGAACTTATTTTAGCAAAACCATCTTCTTCGTTTGGTTATAGTCCCCCGCATGGATTCTATAGAAGTATATGCCGCTGGACTTATCTTCACCATTCCAGGTAATCGTATGGTAACCTGCCGGTTGTTTTTCGTCGATCAACGTTTCAATTCTCCGTCCGAGAATATCGTAAACATCTATCGTCACGTAAGATTCCTCCGGCAGACCGTATTGAATCGATGCCGCCGCGTTGAACGGATTGGGATAGCTCTGATCGAGGCTGAATTCTACCGGGATGAAATCGGCAAAATCGTCCGTACCGGTTAGTTCCGTAACCGTCAGTGTGCACACCACCGCGATCTCCGGCTCGTCTCGATCGTTAGAATTGATCCTGAGATAGCCTGTGTATTGCCCTAAATCGAGCTCCGCTGCATCGAAAGTCACGGTGAACTCAGATGACTCTCCTTCTAAATCATATCCGGAACCGGGATCGACAAACAACCAGAATGTCGGAACCTTAACCAATACTGCCAGGCCATCGGTAACATACGCGCTGTTGTAAACGACCTGCAGGCCAATCGACCCATCGGAATTCTCGATACCGACAGTATTGGATGCTAATTCTCCGTTCATACTCAAGTACTGGAATACGATATTCCCTTCGGCAGTCAGAATAGCCTCGAAAGTGAAGGATCCCTCGTTGTAGAACCGCGGCACGCCGTCCCACTGTACCACAGCAGAATCGACGCCGTTAGTATAGAAATAAATCATACCACCTTCGCTCGGATTCATATCATCCCAGAAAGGAGCCACCAGGTTATTGGGCTCGCCGCTGCTGGGAATTGACTCATTCGTCCATTCCGTATCCGTACTCGTAAACGAGAGCCAGCCGTTAGAACAGATTCTTATCGAATTGTACAGGTTTTCGTAGAATGGCATTTCAAAACCAAGATCGAAAGGACCCTGATTGCCGTCATCGCCGAGCTGTACCGGTTGTCCCATACCCGAAATGTCAACCCATTCAAAAGCGGGCCCGTTTGGCTCGTCTGAATCGATCCAGATATAGCCGAATTCATCCGGCCCACCGGAATCCATGATCACCGGCGGACCGGGAGAATCATCAGACCCATGATCAGGCTTGGGACCTTCACGGGAAACAGCCAATTTATCATTGTCTCGACTATATGTAATATACTTACCCCAATTCGGATCGACTCTTGCAGGATCGATATATTCATCGCGATCACCGCCATCATCACCCAATCTGCGATCGGCGGTTACAGGAGTGATTCCATAGATGAGCAGGCCGTCACCCTCATTACCGACGGTGAGAATTTCATCACGGGAGCTTCCCTGATCAACCTCGACATTAAACGAGATTGGCATAACACTTATATCAGGGTTACCTTCTTCCCTGGGTGTGGCGCCGGCAATCACTACGGCGTCAATATACCATCCGGGTTCCGTAATGGTGCCGTCAGTACCCAGGAGCAGGCGGAACCTGGCCGCGCTCCCCGCATAACCACCAATGTTGAAGATGACCTCCTCCCAGCCAGCGCTGAGCCCTGAAAAACCGCGTTCATCGTCGAGACCAACGATGTTTTGCTCGGGATAACCGCCCACCGGATCGATAATCCCCCAGCTATTTCCGGCGTCGACCGAAATCGAAACATTACCACCATCGTAGGGGGAAATGCCCCTCTCGAGACTATACCAGTGGTAGAATGATAGGCTGGCTTCCGGATCTTCAATCGTAAAGAACCCGGTAAACAGATCATCGTATGCGTTGTTGGGATAATCGCCGGAAAGAGCCGTGGCCCAGACTTTCTCACCGTCATAAGCGGAGCCCGGCCCCGAAGTTGGTACTCCCCATTCCCAGGCGCCTTCGCCGATCCAGCCGCCGTCGCTGTACTCGAATGATTCTACCGATTGTAGAACGAATTGCAGATCCTTTGTATAGCCGCCGGTCGCTTCGACTGCCATGTCAAATTGAACGGAGTGACCGATCGGATACTCTGAATTGGCAACGATTACGAAGACGTCATCAGAATTATCGCCGGACCCGCCGGAAGGATCCAGATCGCCAAAAGAGCCGTCGGCATCGGTGATCGTAACGTATTCGTCAATTGTAGAAATGAATCCGGTTACCGCTCCCGCCAGACATGAGCCGCTGTTTATCAAAGTTACGATCATTTCAGCAGTCTCACCTGCTTCAAAGATACCGTTGCCGTTTCCTTGCTCGTCGTTAATATAGATATTTGCGAATTCAACATCGGGAGCATGAGCGGTTAATGTAAAATGGCTGGTCCAGGTAGTATCCACGGTGCTGGTTATCTCCATATCGAAGGAGATAACATGGCCGTCGGGTATATCGGTGGAGACGTCGAAAGCATATGCGTCCGGCACGAACACCGTCCCAAAATCTCCCTCGATATCGCCGAAAGACTCGTTATTATCGGTGATCTCGATATACTCATCTGTGGAGGAGATAGTCGCCGAAACGTCGAATGCGGGATCGGGGCCGACATTTACGAGCTGCACCCCCAGCAATATACTCTCGCCGAAATCGACCAGGCCGTTGCCGTTTCCGTCGCTATCGTTAACAAAGCAGGAATCAAATACTACAAAGGGTCCGTCAAGAGCGATAACCTGAACTGTTGTTATATATGGCTCTCGATTCTGGGCGCTAATAACCAGATCCGCGGCACCCGGCTCAAGGAAGGGAATAATCTCCATCACCACGATACCGGATTCATCAACATAAGCCGCTCCATGCAGCACGCCTTCCATCGATAAACCTATATAGGAAGAAGGCACGGCCTGAATAGTAAAGGTAGTTGCGCCCAGGGTTATTACCGGGTCATGCTCGACGACGTTGGGCGATGGCACACCGAGGTAAGTCATGACCGAGGGATCGCCCATGAGATGGTAGATCTCCCAGTAGTAATCACTCATGCTGCTGCCGGATTCCTCCACGGCCATGTTGCCGCAGAAAATCAAAGCATCGTTGACTATATAATGGTCCGTAACCGGTTCGCCGTGGTCATGAAAAACACCGTC
>CBDVBL010000253.1:0-3987 GCA_965372205.1 uncultured bacterium | reverse complement strand
TGGCACAACGAAGAAAAGCTAATCCTCAAAGGCAATCAGGAGGGCCGGCAAAAGAGCGGTTCTTATCGGCTCCCACGGTCATACCGTCAGACATCTTCCATCTGCTCTCGAAAATTCCCTGACACTGCAGGTCGGAGACCCATCTTACATAGCGCAGATCACCGGTTTGCCGGTCGTGGCCGATTTCAGAAGGTCAGATATCGCTGCCGGTGGGCAGGGAGCGCCGCTATCTCCGGTCCTGCACGAATACCTGTTCCGTCACGAAAAAAAATGGAGGGCGATCGTAAATATAGGCGGTATTGCGAATATTACCATTCTCCCGCCGACGAAATCGCGCCGGTCATCGTTGGCGGCTGACTGTGGTCCCGGAAATATGGCAATAGATCTTGCGATGATGAGAGTATGTGGCAGGGCATTTGATAAAGGAGGCCGCACCGCGCAGTCCGGAAGCCCGCATATCAAGCTTGTCTCCGGAGTCTTGCGCCGCAATTTCTTCAAATTACCGCCTCCAAAATCGACGGGCAGAGAGCAATTCGGTCAAGGATTTGTCGACGAGATTGTTGAGAAGATGAAAAAGGTTCCCGGGCAAGACATTATCGCCACTATTACTGAAATCACTGTCAAAGGGATCGCGGATTTCCTGAGTCGTTTCGCAGGAAAGGTCGACGAGATATATCTTTGCGGCGGGGGAGCGAAAAACAAGTATATTGTCTCACGCTTAAGGCAGCTATTTCCGCAACGGGAAATTGAAACAACTGCGGCCCTGGGCTACGATCCGGATTTCCTGGAGGCGGTGCTATGGGCTTATCTGGCCTATTGCCTCGTGATAAAGAGGCATATTGATACTTCCAGGTTTACGGGCGCGGTCAAACCATATATCGCCGGGAGATTATGCTTTTCCTGAGATCCATTGTAGCCATTTTGTTTTTCTGCTCAGTGGCCTCCGGATTCTCCGGAAAGAAACCGGAGATTTCTCCAATGGTAGAGTTTGAAAGGGAAATCGCGGTGCAGTTGTTCGAGGGCTCCAGTGCGCGGATCGAGGTTCTGGGATCTGTGGCGCTGGAATGTTATCGGGGCGCAAAGCTTTCCGAGGTATATTATTTCTCGTCGAATATAAATCTGCAGTATGCGGAGAAGGGCATAGAGGTCTTGGATCATAATGGACGATTAACCTCGGGGCTGACGGAGATCCGATGTAAACCGCGAAATGAATCGACCTTTCTGGCATTCGACAACAGGACCTACAGGGGTTACATACGGGGAGTATATAGTGACGAACAGGAGGGGATTATTCTACTCAATATGGTCGATGTGGAAGATTATCTTATGGGTGTTCTCCCCGGGGAGATAGGAGAGCGAACGGAAGAAGAATACGAAGCCGCTAAAGCGCAGGCGGTGGCGGCCCGTACGTACGCCGTATGGAGATTGACAGGCGATGGATCCAGCGGCAAGCTTTTCCCCACCATCGCCGATCAATTATACCTGGGCAAGGATTCAGAAATGGAACCCCTCTCCAGAGCCATTATGGAGACAACAGGAGAGATTATGACCTATGATAATCGTCCCATAGCGGCATACTACCATGCCGTCTGCGGCGGTCGCACATCGGCTATCGAGGATATCTGGCCTGAAAAGGGCAAATACGCATACCTTGTTGGAGCGGATGACGATAACTACTGCACCTGGGCTAAGACCTATTTATGGTCTGAGACATTCGATAATCAAACCCTGCGGGAAAACCTCGAGGCTTATTTTTCTGACCGTGCGCCGGAAAAGACCGGAAGTCTCGAAAAACTTATAGATATCGAATTTTCAATCGACAGGAGGTCGGAACGTGTGGCGGAAATGAAGATCTTCACCGAAAAAGAGGTTTTTATAGTGGAGAGAGATCAGATTCGATGGGCGCTTGGGCGACCGTCTTCACCAGGGGCTATTCTGCCATCAACGAAATTCAAGGCCGAAAAAAACAATGCCGGTAATGGCGCTTTTCAGCTTATCATAACCGGGACCGGCAACGGGCATGGCGTAGGCGCTTGCCAGTGTGGAGTTATTGGCAGGGCACGGGCCGGCCAGAAATATGACGAGATTCTCAAGGCCTACTATAAGCGAGTAAAAATCGAGAAAATTTATTAAATGCCAGATACCTTGATAAGAACTGCAGCGAAATCATCCCTTGAAATCTGAAGGTCGCATTACGCGAGGGTAGTATCCGGGACAAGACTTTGAAGATTGCTCTTTTGCAGGACAGGCCCGGCTCCGGAATACGGCAGCAGTTTATGGATAAGCTGATATCCGAACATCCGGATATTCTTGCCCTGCCCGAGTATTTTTTTGCGGCAGCAGCGGATGAAAGCGTCGTGGCGTCCTCCTTTAGAAGGGGGGAAATAATTGAAGAATTACAAAAACTCTCGTCGGCGCTGGGTTGTATCCTGGTAGGCGGGAGCATGGTAGAGCACGTAGAAGGGGATTTTTACAATCGCTCCTATCTGCTGGATTCGGGTCTGGTTATAGGTTCTTACGATAAAATTCATCCCTATGATAACGAGGGTCGGGGCCTGATAAGAGAGGGAACAGAGTATAAGGTTTTCGACGTGCGCGGAATCAGAATTGGCCTGCTTATTTGCGCCGATGTTCTCCATCGAGGGTCATTTGAAAATATCCGAGGACTAAGGCCGGATCTGATATTCGTTCCCACCACCTCGCCGTACAGACGCAATGAGAGTTCGAGCGTCAAGTTCGCCAGGGACAAGCGAATATTCGCCCGAGGGGCCAGCAGATCCAATTCAATCATCTTCAAAGTTTGCGCCTCGGGATCGATCGCAGGCCACAGGCTGCAGGGACGGAGTCTCATAGCCTCGCCCGGAAAAATCCTCTGGAGAATCGAGCCTGAATTCGAGGATAAGGCGGCCTTGATCATTGCAGAGCTCAGCGGTGATATGTCGGCCCCACGCCTTGACATCATGGTCAATCATGCGTAACTTTCATACATGAGTTTGTTCAGGCCTGTTGATGTAAGAATCATTGTTGTTCTTTCAACAATTGTCCTAATCGGATCGGTTCTGACACTGCTTAAGAGGCAGCGTGTTATATCAAGTCTGGATTTAGGCATCTTCGTCGAAAACAGCCCCTACAAGCATAGCTATAGCTCATCGGAGTTTGCCGCGGATATTGATTCGGCCGGCTCTGGCAGGGATAATCCGAGGCTATCTGGAAACGGGGGCGTAACGGTATCTGAAAAAATCGATCTTAACATGGCAGGATTCTATGATCTTCAGAGCTTGCCGGGGATCGGGCCGGTAATTGCGGAACGGATCGTAGCCTATCGCGACAGCATTGGGGAATTTACAGCGGCCGAGGATCTCCTTAAGGTCAGAGGAATCGGACCGGCAAAGCTAAAGAAATTAAAGGACAGGGTGACTATCAGGTGATCCTGGCCATAATGCTAAAAAAAGACCGTCTGCTCTTAACCGTCCACAGGGGGAACGCGGAATTGCCGGAATTCTATCGATACGATACGGCATTAAAAGATTCTAATACTGACTTATCCCGGGGCTATATCTGGGATCAAACCAATGAAACCGCCAGGAGACTCTACGCTGATGCCGGCAGAATAGCAGTTGCTCTTCCAGCCTCGATCTGTATGGCTAAAAGGATGGAACTTGACAACCAGCTGGACGATAAAATCTCAGATTATAAGAAATGGCGCGCCGGAATTCAGCTTCCTGTTGATCTGAGTATGTACAGTTACGGGTTTATCCCCCTGATGAAGAGTTTTGATAACAAAAGGATCGAATCGGTTTTCTTCGCCGTGCCTGCGGAACTTTTGAAGAGGTTGACACGGGCGCTGGTTAAGGTCGACGATGGGCGGGCGTTGGAGCTGTTTCCGGAGCATATAGGTCTCGTAAAAGTACTTGAGAAATCATTAGGCACAGGTGATATTCCGCAGGCGGCGTTGATCCATTGTGACGATGAAGGCGTAGTGGCTGT
>CBDVBL010000252.1:0-4014 GCA_965372205.1 uncultured bacterium | reverse complement strand
CTCTGTCAACCTTTTATAGGTAGTCGACGTGGAATAATCGTTCGCGCTGTTCCGAAGACGACAATGACCATATCCGGACTATTCGGATTTCTCCTGCAGGACGGAAGCGATGCGACATGCCGAGGATAAAAAGGCCCCGTCTTGCAACGGGGCCGGAGGAGCATCATCCAGGAAGTAGTTTTCTTACCTCGGACGTCTTTTCAATTCCGTTTTTTTAGGCCTATTTTCCTTCTTTTTCTTTTTCACAGTAGGTGGCTTTTTGAGCCGGTCGTTGATACCGTCGCTGTCCTCATCGATAAAGCGATCTTTTTCTTTGATCCTCGGCCTCTCCGGGGCAGGAACCGGGCGCCTGGTCCTTTCGGGGGAGGGTTGAGGCTCCTGTCTAAAACTCTTTTCCTTCTTCGCTGCCTTCTCCTGTCCGTTCGCCTGATCACTTTGAGCTGCCTGTTGCTTGGGCTTTTTGGGGACTTTCTTAACCGCCAGAGCAGGAGAGGTCATAATGAAGGAAGCGGCGACCAAAAGCGCTATCGACCTTTTTAACATTAATTTCTCTCCCTTCTCGACGAAGACTTGCCGGATGATCCGTGTGATTTGCCGGTTTTAATCGCTGATTTTTTTGTCGATTTTTTCGATGATCCGGCTTCTTTTTTGTATTTCGTGCCTTTAGATTTCTCGGGTTTCGGCTTCTGTTTCCCGACGGACCTGTCGCGCACGTTGCTTTTTTCTCGCTTCTCCCGAGAATAGGAAGGCTTCTTGCCCTGGCTTTTCTTTTCAACCGATTTGTAATCCCTTTTTAGTCCCTCAGACTTTTTGGAAAGTTTGGGGGAGCGAAGCTGGAGTAATTCGGATTTGCCGGTCCTGGAACGGCTATTATCGGTACTTTTCACTGACGATTTCTCTCCCGCCTTCTTTCGATTCCTATCTACCGTTCTCGGTTCGATCTCAGATCTTCGCTGCCTCCTGTCCGCCAGCCGGATAGCGTCTCTGGCGCGGGCATCATCCCGAATCCGTTTGACAATAGGGGCATCCTACGAGATTATCCCTCTTTCATGGAAATCCCGGACAACGTGTGACGGCAGAGTCCGCGATCGGACTTTCTTGGCCCGGGCATCACGGGCACGCTCCTTAAATCCGCTTTCGTTTCTATAATTCTTCTCAAGGGGCACCCAGCCGCTGAAAGATCTCCGGCGGTAACGGTAATCCTTATAGCGGTCATCGATTCGAACATCGATGTAATATCTCTCGTAGGATGTTATGTAGAAGTATCGCTGGTAGCAGGGATAACCGCCGTAATATGCCCATATCCAGTGGTGGCCGTAGTAAATTGACGGGACCAGCACCGGAGCGATGCCAAAGTATATGCCGTCGATCCAGATCTCGGCCCCCGGATAGTTGCACCCGATCCAGACGGAACCGACATAGTAAGGATCGTAATCCCAGTAACGATATTGCTTGTGGTGGCGATATCCGGAATCAACCTGAAAGCGGGTATAGGCCGCTGAATGGGGACCGTTTACGATCCTATAATTCACGGAATTGACAAATCCATGGAGATCTCCCGACGTGTTCTTGGAGAAGTATTCATCGACGTAATATTCGGATTCGCCGTAATCATAACCTGAATACATCATGAAATCAGGCGGTTCGATGTATTCGTAGCTGGCCACCGCGAATATATGCTCGGTGCCGGAGCTGCCGGAAATCTCGAGCGTGTAATCGCTGTAATAGTCCGGAATACGGTAGACCCGATCGCCCGTCACATAACAGCTATTGTAGTAATTCGATGGGAAGAGTACGGTAACCCAGCCGGATGGATCGATATCGTAGACGACGACGTAACAATCCTGTTCGGCCCGGAAATAGACCGCAACATCCTCGCCGTAATAATAGGTAGCGTCGTACCCCTTGTTTGTCCAGACCTCTATATCCGGACCATCATTGTTACTTAACCAGTACCGATCAGCGCCGGCCGGCGAGGCATACCCCGCGAGGAGCGCCGCCATTATCGATATTTTGAAGAACCTCATTAAAACCACCGCCTTTCAAAAGATATCAATAAAAAACAAATAGTCAATCATCGCCTCGACTTTTTTTCTTTTTGTCTTGATTCCAATAAAACCCTGTTTCACTGCGACGCCTCGCCTGTCTCAGCGTTTGCGTGTCCTGATCTGGGATCGATCTTCAGTTCGCGGTTGCCGGGATCGATCTGGTAGCCCCAGTCGAAAACGATTCTGGAGTGGACAGAGAGTATTGCCCGGGTGACCCGGATTTTGACATAATGATCATCCCAGGTATATAGAACATAAGTATGCCCCTCAATTACCTCTACGTAGTCAAGCGATGACCACCCGTCGTTCGGCGCATAGGTGATATCATCGAAATGGTCGGTATATCCCATATCCTGAATGTAACAGCCGTTATCGCCCAGCTCGATGAAGAAAGCTTCGATGAAGGGATCAGTATCATATTCCAGAAAGATATCACAACGGGATACATCCCAGCGTACCCGCTCCTCCCTGGAGAAATCGAATCCGGATAGATCCACGTAATCCGGGTCGTAGCGGTCGTATATTATTTCATCGAATCCCTCCGGCCTGGGGGTGTCGAATGCAGTTTCATAATCGAATGAAACGCGGGATTCGTTGCCATCCTCGTCGAAAGAGCTAATCCCATAATAGTACGTGACGCCATTTACAACGTCATCATCTTCATATTCTGTCACATTTTTGCCAACCGTGGCGATCCAGAAGAAATCGAAATTATCGGTACTTCTCCAGACGTAGAAACCTGCAAGGTCGGGTATACCATTGATCGGATTCCACTCCACCCAGATTATGCCATCGCCGGTGGTCGTGGTTACGCCGGAAGGAACCGGCGGCGCTATACCATCATCGCCGGATACGTAGGTCGTACTTCTCTGATCGCAGGCAGTTAACAGTAAGACGGGGATGATAAGCAGCGAAAGCCCAAGAGCTTTCTTAAATCCTTTCAATCGAATCCTAACCTTCATTTTATCCTCCAATCTCATAGTCTCACCCCATAATTAAACAACTATCATGCCAAAGATGATTGACGTTTAACCTGCTGTCTTACAAGAAGATAGAAATAGCGCATTGAGGCCTCCCCGGAGATATGCACAATTATTGTTCATCGGGGAAGCCGGATTGTGCGTCAGACCTTGATATTATATTTACTTATCTTGAGTCTAATTGTATTGCGATGAATGCCTAAGAGTTCGGCCGCATCCTTCAGGTTGCCGCCGGTTCTTTTCAGGGCTTCAATTATAACCGCTTTCTCCTGATTTTCCAGGTTGAGATCGTCGCCGATCGGCCCACTGCCGGTCTCGCGACGTCCAATAAAGGGATCGATATCGGCCAGATCGATAACATCTCCAACCGAAAGCACGATGGCCCGTTCGACCAGGTTTTCAAGCTCCCGGACGTTGCCCGGCCACGAATGATGCAGTAGTAAATCCTTGGCCCGAGGCGTTATGCCGGCGATTTGTTTATTGTTTTTCTCGTTATACTTCTCTATGAAGTATTGCGTAAGCGGAAGTATATCCTCCCGTCTCTGGCGGAGAGGAGGAATAAGAACCGGTATGACATTGAGCCTGTAGTAGAGATCCTCACGGAATTTATTTTCCTTTATCGCTGTTTCCAGGTCTCGATTTGTAGCCGAAATTATTCTTATATCTACCGAGATATCCTTGCTGCTACCGAGCCGCTGAAAGGTTTTTGATTCCAGCACCCGCAGAAGCTTAGCCTGGATTACCGGCGAAATATCGCCGATTTCATCCAAGAAAATCGTTCCCTTATCGGCCAACTCGAACCTTCCGAGATGGCGCGACGTGGCGCCGGTAAAAGCGCCTCTCTCGTGGCCGAAAAGCTCCGATTCCAGAAGAGTCTCAGGCAACGAGGTACAGTTAATCGCCAGAAAGGGGCCGTTTGATCTATCCGAGGCGTAGTGAATTGCCCGTGCAACCAACTCCTTGCCGGTGCCCGATTCGCCCCGGAT
>CBDVBL010000251.1:0-4031 GCA_965372205.1 uncultured bacterium | reverse complement strand
CTTGATCTGGTCGGCAGTTTTTGCGGTGTGCGCTCTTTTGGGATTTGTCATTCTTAGATTGGTTGCGATGTTTAGATGGGAAAAAGAGTACACGACCATATCGCTCATTATAAGGAGGACGCCGAATCGTTCGATTACTTTCATGTCGAAAATCCTGCCATCCGCGAGGAAGAAAGACGGAGGATACAGGTCTTGACCCGTACCATGAAATTCGAATGCGGCCAATCTATTCTCGATGCCGGTTCCGGCTGGGGCTGGATATCTAAGGCATACCTGCCAAGAGGTGTCTTCGTTTGCGCCATTGATCTCTCTTTGAAAAATCTCAAGGAGATTCAGCATCGGTTTGATCCGGGACGAAAGGGCGGCTACGTAGTGGCGGATCTATACAATCTGCCGTTTAAAAAAGATGCTTTCGATGGCGCCACATCCAATGATGTTTTCGAGCATCTCGAATATCTCGATAATGCGGCTCGCGAGATGAGAAATGTATTGAAAGAAGGCGCCCAGGTGTTTGTTTCTGTGCCCTACAGGGAAAATATCGTCTACTATCTGTGTATTCATTGCAATAAGAAGACTCCGATAAATGCACACCTCCATTCATTCGATGAGAGTAATCTTGGCGAAATATTTTTGAAGAGCGGTTTTAGAATTAGTGCCATCTCCAAATTCATAAACAAAGGGCTGTCTATCCTTCTGGTCTATTATTACCTCTGCCGCTGGATGCCGTACTGGCTATGGAGGGCAATAGATAAAACCGCCAATACTGTAGTGCGGAAACCGGGACGAATAGGTATGAAGCTTCTGGCAGTGCGATTAGAGGATTAACAGGAAGGATCTATCGAGATGAACTGGCCGATACTGTCCTGGATTGTTTTTCTGCCGATGGCAGGGGTTCTTGTAGTTCTGTTTATAAATAGATCGAGGCATGATGCTATCAGATGGACATCGCTTTTATTTACAGTAGCAGATTTCGTTCTGGCCTTGGTACTTTTCGTTAGGTTCGACGGATCTAATGCGGGCATGCAATTCCGTAATGAACCTCTGATGTGGATTAAATCACTGGGTGTCACCTACAGTCTCGGCGTTGACGGTATCTCGATATTGCTGGTTTTATTGACTCCATTCTTGACGGCTATCGCTATCGCATCGAGCTGGAATGCAATTAAAGAAAAAGTCAAAGGCTTTATGATATCGATGCTGATCTTGGAAACAGGCATGCTGGGCGTGTTTCTGGCGACCGATCTTTTCCTTTTCTATCTTTTCTGGGAGGTCATGCTTGTACCGATGTATTTCCTCATCGGCATCTGGGGCGGCCCGCGAAAAATATATGCCGCCGTTAAATTCGTTCTGTTTACCATGTTTGGGTCTCTTTTGATGCTCTTAGCCGTAATCAAGCTGTATTTGATGACTTCTTCAGTCAACGGTATAAAAACAACCGACTTAATGGCGGTCCTCAATATCCAGATTCCCCCGGATTTGCAGATCTGGCTGTTCTTGGCTTTTGCCATAGCCTTTGCCATCAAAGTACCGTTGTTCCCATTTCATACCTGGCTTCCCGACGCCCATGTGGAGGCCCCGACCGCGGGATCGATCATCCTGGCGGGCGTTTTATTGAAGATGGGAACTTACGGATTTTTGCGGTTCTGTCTGCCGCTGTTTCCATCGGCCACCGCTTACTTCGTCCCGTTGATTTCTATACTTGCCCTGATCGGTATAATCTATGGCGCCCTGGTTGCCATGGCGCAGAAGGATATTAAGTCTCTAGTAGCCTACTCTTCAGTGGCTCACCTGGGATTCGTGATGCTGGGTATGTTTGCATTGACGACTCAGGGCCTGACCGGCTCTGTCATTCAGATGGTCAATCACGGCATCACCACCGGAGCGTTGTTCCTTCTGGTCGGCATGTTATACGAGAGACGGCATACCAGGATGATCGCAGATTTCGGAGGAGTTGCCCACGTTATGCCGGTATTTGCTACAGTCTTCTTGATCGTCACCTTGGCGTCGATAGGTCTGCCGGGTACAAACGGATTTGTGGGCGAGTTTTTGATTTTACTGGGAACGTTCAAGGCAAATCCGGTGTACGCCGCAATCGGGACCTTCGGTATAGTGTTGGCCGCAGTATACATGCTCTGGATGGTTCAGCGAGTCTTTTTCGGGCAATGTGATAATGAGGAAAATAAAAAACTTCTGGATATGAACTGGAGAGAAAAATTGATCTCCATCCCGATCCTTATAATGATTTTCTGGATCGGGATATATCCGAATACTTTCATTAGAAAGATCGAACCATCGGTTGAAAAGATGGTGGAACTTGTAAAGTCGAAAACAACATATACCGCGGCCGAGAAGCGAAATACGGACGAGCGGATCGCGGAACAATTCAATGAGGATAATGATTCTACATGGATTTCAACTGGAGAATAATATCACCTGAGATAGCGGTGTTGGCGACAGGATTTGTCGTCCTGATTGTTGATCTCTTTCTTAAACGAGCCAGGAATACTGTCCTGACTGCATTGAGTTTTATTGGAATTATGATCGCCCTGGGTCTGACCTTTAACAATTATTCGTTTATCGGAGTGAGCTTCCAGAATATAGCCATAAATGATCCCATCGCATTCTATTTTAAGATCATTTTCTGCCTCGGCACGCTACTGACGATTTTTGTTTCTTCAAGTTATGTCAGTCGAGAGATGAAAGGCCCCGGGGAATATTACGTTTTGCTTTTTATCGCGACCTTCGGGATGATGGTAATGGCATCCTCCGCGGACCTGCTTACGATTTTCCTGGGCCTGGAGGTCATGAGCATACCGCTTTATGTCCTGGCAGGAATCTATAGAAATCGACCTCGTTCCCGCGAAGCCTCGATGAAATATTTCCTGATGGGCGCCTTTGCCTCGGGATTTTTGCTGTATGGTATTGCGTTGATTTTCGGAGCTTACGGCACGACCAACCTGGTAGTGATTGCCGAACGACTAAGTTTCGGAGGAGACTATAGCGGGATACTCACCAGCGCGGGGATAACATTTTTGCTGATCGGCCTCGGTTTCAAGGTGGCGATTGCCCCGTTCCACATGTGGGTCCCCGATGTCTATGAGGGTTCGGCGGCGCCGGTAACCGCCTTTATGTCAGCGGGTCCAAAAGCGGCAGGTTTCGCCGCCCTATTCAGAATCTTCACCGTTTTCTGGCCGGTCATCGGCGAAAACTTCACAACCGTTCTCTGGATACTTTCGGTTCTCACCATGACCTGGGGTAACATCATGGCCATCTCCCAGTCGAACATCAAAAGGATGTTGGCCTATTCGTCGATAGCTCACGCCGGTTATGTAATGATAGCCTTGACTGTCGGTGGTAAGGAGGGGCTGGCCGCGGGAATGTTCTATCTTCTGGCATATACGATCATCAATATCGGCGCTTTTGCTGTGATCATTCTCTTTGCAGGCCACAGGGAAAAGCTTGAAAACATTAGCGATTACGCCGGATTCGGGTTCAGGTATCCTTTTCCCGCAATAGCCCTGACGGTTTTCATGCTGGCGCTGGCAGGGTTTCCGGCCACAGCCGGTTTTCTGGGAAAGTATAAGATATTTCTGGCCGCCATAAATTCCGGTTTCATCTGGTTGGCTATATTAGGCATCGCCAATAGCCTGATCTCCGTCTGGTATTACATCGGAGTCGTGGTCACCATGTATATGAGGCCGGAAGGGGAGAGATCTGCGAAAGTAATCCTCTCTCCGAGCATTTTAGTGGCCATCCTTGTTTCCCTGTTCGGAACCCTGCAGTTGGGTTTATATCCTTCTGCCTTATTGGATCTGGCGGATATAGCCGGAAATCATGCCAACTGGGCCATGATCATCCGTTCGCTGATTAATTCCTTGTAAAACAATGAGTTGCGAGTCTTTATCTCCACTATCGGCATCGAAAAAGATAATGGTTGTTATCATATTTTTTCCTTGACAAATAATTCACAAGCTGTTATAATAATGGAGTGATGTGGATATATTTAATGAAGAGTGAATGAAGAGTGGTGG
>CBDVBL010000250.1:0-4054 GCA_965372205.1 uncultured bacterium | reverse complement strand
CCAGAAGCAACAATGCCATTATCAGCATACTCCATTCCGAGAGGGTGGGGATTTCATCAATTGGAACCGCACCACCATACGCTCCCATATCGCTTCTCATTTCTCCTAAGCCCCAATCACAGCTAAGTATTAGATCAGCCAAATCAGGATCACCGGCGTCAATACAGGGAGAATCGCCAGGGCCGCCGCAATCAGGGTTGGTTATTGACTGAAGATGAAAATCGTCGTTTTCTGGATCACGAAAAAGCGGATTGGCATCAATATTGCCCTCGCCTTCCCAGCCTCCTAGAATGTCACAATAGGTGATTACCGGCGATGACGTGCCATATAAAGAAATCTCCCGCCCATTTTGTGCGATATCACCCCAGAAGATGGTGTTGGTTATTGTCGGACTGGAATTATGGCAATAAATCCCGCCGCCGTACCCCTCGGTGGCTGAATTTCCTGATATCGTATTGTAGATTATAGTGGGATTGGAATAAACGCAGCGAATCCCGCCGCCGTCCGCCTCGTTGGCAGAATTATCAGTTATGATATTGTAGCTTATAGTGGGATTGGAATTCCACATATCAATCCCGCCGCCGCTACGCCTGGCTGAATTTCCGCTTATCGTATTGTTGCTGATCGTGGGATTGGAGTTTTCTTCGCAAAGAATCCCGCCGGAGGTAAAGGTGGCGACATTTCCGCTTATGGTATTGTAGCTTATAGCGGGATTGGAATTACCGCAATGAATCCCGCCGCCGATGTAGGCTATATTTCCGTTGATGGTATTGTTGCTGATCGTGGGACTAGAATCATAGCAATGAATCCCACCGCCATCAAAACCATAACCATTTTGTATCCTAAATCCGGTAACAACAGCGGTGAAATCTTCTCCATTTTCGAAAGTCACGACCGATCCCGATTGATTGCCATAAATGATCGTTTGCGAAATATAGCTTATATCCCCTGTCGTCAAAAACAGCGACCCCAGTATTATATTATGCCCGTTGAAATTGATGTTCTCAACGTAAGTTCCCGGTTGCACCAGCACAGTATCACCATCGGAGCTGGCATCTATGCCTTCCTGAATTGTCTCGTAATCATCGGGGATGTTGATAATTGTAGCAGACACTGGCATAGCTAAAGCCAAAACGCCAGCCACCAAAATCACTATAAACTTTTTCATGGCAAAACCTCCGGTTATTCGGTTTCGTTTTGCAATTGCCCGGGGAGAGATCGGGCCAGATTCAATATAGGGTCTTACGACCATATTCGCAACTCCATTTTCGGGTGGCATGCTTTTTCCGCAGGAATAAGCATGTAGTGTGGTCGTCCTCGCCAGCGGTGGGGTCCCTATCTGCCGACAAGGCGAGGCCGTGGTGCAAACTGCAATCAGTTATGAAATTGCGGAAAAATGCCGATGAAAACTGCCGACCACCAATAATGAGGTTGTTGAAATTCTAAGAGAGTGAGATGATAAATAAAAAAGAGCTCTGCCTTCCGGGAATAAAAGTATACACAGAATGTTGACTGATGGAACCAGATAAAAAAAGAAGGGTGGGCTTGTTCTGGGTCAGGATTGTCGGCGGTCTACTGATGGCAGCCGGTGCAGGCATCTTTGGTTATTATCTCGTCGATATCGTCCAGTTAGGTTTTTCTCATATGAGCGGATGGTATATCGAGAGATTACGGCCTTTCATGACGGCCGGTGCTGTTCTGATCGTTATCGGAATTTTAGCCTACAGGGAAGGGAACAGGCGTCCCGATTGAAATAGCCAGGCTGAAATTGTGAATGCATAAGGTCGAAGAGCAGAAAAACCGACCCACTCCCAATCGATTATATGCGAATGCCGACCCCCAGAGGCAGAATTCCGGAGATAGTTGAAAAGAAATTGATTTATAAACTAATTGCCGCTTGCTTTTATTAGATTCATTACCTGATCTATAGGGCAATTACCGGATAAAGCCATGTAGGCGCCGCAAATCGGGAAGAATAAGGCGATAATAAAAATCCAGATGGCCAGGATCCGCCCGAATTTGCTGATTGTTCCTTCTGTTCTGGTAGAAGAGAATAGTACAAAATAGCCTACTGTTACCCAGAAGGTTGCCGGGATAAGAGAAAAAAAGAAACACATGTGTTAGGCCTCCTTTTTTTGATCAACCAGAAAGGTAGAATCGAGCCGATTCGAGTATAGGTTGTTGCCGCCACATTCGCAACCCATTTTCGATAATCTTGTGGCCGGCAGACGGTGGGTGGCATGCTTTTTCCGTAGGAATAAGCATGTTGTGTGGGCGGCAGGCATCCCAGCTTGCCGATAATAAGAGGCCGGATTGGCGCACGGGGATGTACGCCAATCATAAAAATGCAAATTCAACATTCTCAGATAAAAAAGCTCAAGCCGCCAGCTATCTCCAATGACGATTCTAGGCTAAGATCATCCCCGAAGAAGCTACGATATGCAATCTGCATCCTCACCGCTGCATGCTTGCGGAAAAAGTGTCGAATACCTCCCTGAAATCCCACGTATCCCTCTTTATCTGCACCACCATTGGAAAAAGAAAGAACCCCCAAAAGGACACCTGCGAAAGGGAACGTCCTGGCATCCCGATCCCCGAAGGCAGCCCCTATTCCCCCCTCAGTGCTATAGACTGTGAAATCGCCACCATCGCTTACGTTAAACAAAGAAAAACCGAAGTCGAACACGATCAGCGATTTTGTCCAAACCGACATCCGCAGCATGGACATCATCGGGAATGCGCTTGAACCACTTGGGATAGTTAAATAAGACTCGCTGTTATCATTTCCATAGTAACTTTCGAAGGTCAATACGTTGAGACCCCCGAGCATGGCAAACTCTACGCTGCCACCATCAGGTCTCTGGGCAAGCGTATTTGATGTAAAAATCAGAATCGATAGAAACACAAGAATCAAAGTAACTGTGAATCGCATAATTCCTCCTTAGCAGGATAGTTAAGAAGCTATCATCAACTAACTCATTTGCCCAGCTATTCTCTTGAAAAATGCTCCGATGTTGTCCAATGGTTGCTTGATCGTTTTCATGGAAGTTCGCCTTTAGTGCTCATTGGCAATCATATCCCCGACTCTCAATCCACATCATATTCGATGATGAGATTGCCTCCATCTATTCAGTTTTATAGCTTCGCAGGGAAAGAATCGGGCCGTGCTCAAATATAGGGTCTGCGGGCCATGATCGCAAGCCTTTTTTGGGGTGAAAAATCATACTTGACCATTTGATGCTAAAAACCTATATTACCACCGTCTTCGGGGCGAGGCGGAAATCCTCGACCGGCGGTTAGAGCCCGCGAAGCCTACGGATCAGAATGATCCGGACGGCTTGAGCCGGTGGAATCCCGGCGCCGACGGTGAAAGTCCGGATGGGAGAAGACGGCTAATAGTATGCCATCTGTATTCCCCGAAGTGCGGGGTTTTTTGTTGGCCGATTTTGAAAAATTAATGGCGAAAGCCTTCGATCTGGCGGAGAAAGGGCTGGGATACACCAGTCCGAATCCGGCAGTCGGCGCTATTCTATTCAAAGGCGGTCGAATCATCGCCAGCGGCCACCACAGGCGGGCCGGCCTGCCTCATGCCGAGATAGAGGTCATCAAGAAAGCCGGCAACAGTTCCCGCGGTGCAACTCTCATAACTACACTCGAACCCTGTTCCCATCACGGCAAGACCCCTCCGTGTACTGATTCAATCATCTCCGCCGGTATAAGAAAGGTGGTGGGGGCCATAACGGACAAAAATCCGAAGGTCTCCGGCAGGGGATATCGAAAGCTTCGCAAAGCCGGTATCGAAGTCGTAAACGGCATCTTGAAAAAAAAGGCTGCCGGATTCTACGGGCCGTATTTCAAATTCATCACCACCGGCATGCCCTTCGTCACCCTGAAATTCGCCCAGAGCATCGATGGTAGAATCGCCACCAAAAGCGGCAAATCGCGCTGGATATCCTCCCCTGAGTCGCTTAAACGGTCACATAAACTAAGGGCGGCAACCGACTGTGTATTAATAGGTAACGGAACCCTTACGGCGGACGACTCGAAGCTGACT
>CBDVBL010000249.1:0-4082 GCA_965372205.1 uncultured bacterium | reverse complement strand
GGAGTGATCCCTAAAGCTTACGTCCTTAGCTACTATAACAAGCGTCTCATGGAGCGGATGGTGGCCGAGGAGAGGTGAGACCTGATATATCGAAACGGATATTGATAAAGACCTTTTGCTACATTATAGTGAAGAGCTTATTTTAGGAAAACGCTAACTACCTTATTAAACTCCTCCGGTGCCTCCAGATTTACCATGTGCCCGGCGCCACTGATTATTTCGAGTCTGGAATTATTTACATTGCGATGCAGGTATCCGGCGCTGTCCAGAAATTGTGAATCCTGAGCCCCTGCGATAACAAGTGTCGGCTGTTTTATCTCATTCAATTTAGCTCGCCAATTCACGGAGGATGAGGTTGTCTGGCGCGCCGTCATCATGCATAGAAGGTAATCGGGATTGTGGCGAGAGATCATCCTTTCCCACAGTGGACGGCTCTCCGGGTTTCGCCTGAATATGTTATCCACCAGGGGGCCGCTCAAAAGCCCCATTTGTTCGCCCCAATCCTTCACGCCGCGCAGGCGAAGAATATTCAGTTCTTGCTGCTGAAGCTCTTTTTCTTTTCTTGCTTTCAGGCGGCCTGACGATGGTAGAATCGATGATACCATAATTAGCTTTGTTACAATATCCGTCATCTCGTAGGCAATACGGAACGCCACCGGCCCGCTCATGGAAAATCCCAGGATCGCTACGTTCGTCAATTCGAGCGATTTAATCATGCCGATAATGTCTTCGGCCATTATAGAACTCGACCAGCACCTACCACAGGAGGACTGTCCGAATCCCCTCAGATCGATAGTTATAACCTCATGGGATCTTGATAAAACGGGCCTCTGGAATTCCCACATGGCGCTGTTGAGCGCATAGCCATGAAGAAGAACCAGAGGGGGCCCGCTGCCATCGATCTCATAATAAATGGCGGCATCGTCAGCATCGTAAAATGGCATCACAAATCCTCGGTTTCATTCGCAAAAGCGCTTTTAACGGCGCTGTTAATGGTATCCCATGAGAACCCCTTGCCCTTAAGAAAATTGATCAGACGGTTTCTGGTTTTATCGGCCGGAAGACGCTTCAATGATCTGAGTTTCTTTTTGGCCAGTTCCATCACCGCATCTTTCTCATCAAAACCTTCAAGCTCGGTTTCGATAGCGCGGTCGGCTATCTCTTTGTCGATCCCTTTCTCCCATAGTTTCTGCTTCAAATGCAAACGAGATTTGGCCCCGCGAGCCATCTGGGATCTGATAAATGCCGCCGCGTATCTAATATCATCGTAGAAACCGTAGCGCTTCAGGTGGGTCATGGCTTCATCTCTTACGGCAGGCGATTTCCTCTCCGTCGATAGTTTCCGCCTCAAATCCCTCTCCGATATCATGCGGCGAGATAGAATCTGCATACCCCTGTATTTTAACCATGCCAGGTCTGCATGCTGCATGATCCGCTGGAAACGAGCATCAGAGATGACATCTCCAGCTCTCAAACTATTTTTATAGATGGTCTCTTCGTCGATAAGAAAAGGCGGTTTGCCCTTTATTCTAAGTTCAAACCACCCTTTCACTCTCTTGACGGGTTCTATTCCGGCGATTATCAGTTCGGCCAATTAGAACGTCCCCAGATATTATTTTTTGGATTTCTCTTTTTCCGGCTTTGATGCCGCGGGCTCCTTTTGAATAGTCGGAGGAATCATCCCCAGGCGCTCACGGATCTTCGCGTATACATCCTTCGCCAGATCCCGGTTCTCGGTGAGGTAGGCGATAGAGTTCTCCCGGCCCTGGCCGAGACGTTCCTCTCCGCAGGAATACCAGGTGCCCGATCTCTCGATGATACCGTGCTTTGAACCGAGGTCGATAAGCTCGCCCATCCTGGAGATCCCTTTGCCGTAGATGATGTCGAATTCGGCATCGCGGAAAGGTGGGGCCACCTTGTTTTTGACCACCCGAACCCTGGTTCTCGAACCTGTGACCTCGCCCCCATCCTTCAGCGTGGCAATCTTGCGGATATCCATCCGGATCGTTGAATAGAATTTCAGGGCGTTGCCGCCGGGGGTCGTCTCCGGGTTGCCGAACATGATCCCGATCTTCATCCTGATCTGGTTGATAAAAATAACGCAGGTCTTCGATTTGGAGATGGTGCCGGTCAGCTTTCTCATTGCCTGCGACATCAAGCGGGCCTGCAGACCCATGTGCGAATCCCCCATCTCGCCCTCGATCTCCGCCTTGGGGACCAGGGCAGCCACGGAGTCGATAGCGATGAGATCGATGGCGCAGGAGCGAACCAGCGTTTCGGTAATATCGAGCGCCTGTTCGCCGGTATCGGGCTGGCTGATCAGCAGGTTCTCGATATCGACACCCAGAACCTTCGCATAAGCAGGATCCATGCAATGTTCGGCGTCGATAAAGGCAGCGATACCGCCCAGCCTCTGGGCCTCGGCCAGAATATGCAGCGCCAGCGTGGTCTTGCCGGATGACTCCGGCCCGAATATCTCCACCACTCGTCCGCGGGGTACCCCCCCAATGCCCAGTGCGACGTCGAGCCCGATGGAACCGGTCGGTATGGATGGTATCTTCAGATCGCCGGGGTCATCACCCAATCGCATAATCGAGCCCTTGCCGAACTGCCGCTCGATGGATGTCACCGCCATCTCGAGGGCTTTCTTTTTCTTCTCGTCGTTATCGTTCATTTATGCCCCTTCGTTAAAATTTTTCAATTCAACCGCTGTGATTATAGAATATACTGTTCAGATGTGCAAGTGTTTTTTGGACGTCATTATAAGATTTTTATGACACGATCTGACAGTAAAATCTTCTTAACATTCGCCCTTATCCTTTATTAACAAATAAGTTACAATGATATCGTCTCAAGCCTGGTGTATTTGGGGCCGGCAGGCGAGAGGTCCGATTTGAATATGTTGACCTCATTTACGCCGAAAGGTTGCGATTCATACCCGGTCTTCTCCATCTGAGCCAACAACTGATCGAGGCCTTTCGGGAATTTCACCCGGCCTATGGTCAGATGCGATGAAAATGGCTTGTCTCCTTTACCGAAACCGGATTCGATAACCGCCTGCTCCACCTTAGCGGCCAGGCCTTTGAGCCTGTCCGTGCCGGAACCGGAGCCGATCCAGATCACCCGGGGCCTTCTTAAGTTTGGGAAAGCCCCCAGACCGGATAATGACAGATCGAACCTGCCGAATCCCTCGGTGCTGCCTTTGATGCTGTCGGCCAGCGCCGGTACTGATTCCTCCGGGATATCTCCCAGAAACCGTAATGTCAAATGCAGATTGGCCGCCTTCACCCAGCGGATGTTGGCGTTGAGCTGCCTGAATCCCGCGATCATCTTATCGATCTCCATCTTGATCTCTTTGGGAAGATCGACCGCTATGAATGTGCGGATATCGGCCATGGAGGTAATATATGCATGATAAAGCTATGTTCAAGTGAAAACCGCATCGTCCTCATTAGTGTATTATCCATTTTGTCCAGGAAAAATAGCTTGACAGAGGCAAAACGCGAAACCTTAATTATGTCAAAATTCGCAATTCATAGAAGGCTTCTTTGACTATCGGAGGAATAGGCGTATTAAGGCGGTTCCTATTTTGGAGTTGCTAAGAGGAGGTGGTCCAGAACGCCATTTTAATGATTACAAGGCCTGTGCGGGATGTGCATGGAGATTTTTCACAGGCGCAAGGATTTACAATGACTATTAATCGAAAGAATGGGAGGAAATTATGACGGTCAATCATAAGGTTCTGAATGTCGCCTTAGCGGCAATCACTTTTTTAGTGATATCCTCTTTTGAGTTATGCTTCGGTCAAGTATCCAAAGCGGTTTTGGATAGACCGCGGCCTAATGTTAAAAATATTATCGCCCTACTTGACTCAGGGAAACTGGAAGAGGTTCCAAAAGCATTTTTTGGTGGGCAGTACAATCCGGAACTTCCCGACTTGATCATCTATATGGACCAGGATAAAAAAGTCAAGATCAAGCTCGTTCAGGGAGGGAAGAAAAGAAATGAACTGATCGGTGCAAGAAATTTATGGGTCATGGTTTTTGCCGTAGATGATTCCTTAAGGAAAACTATCGTTGACA
>CBDVBL010000248.1:0-4085 GCA_965372205.1 uncultured bacterium | reverse complement strand
TTTCTGGGTGCCGATGATCGTGGTCACCCGCGGCTTCATGACCGACCTGATCAGAAGCGCCGCCTTCGCCGAGGGTAAGACGCCATTCGGTAAAAAAACGCATCTGGAATCGAAAGTCGCCCGCTTCATCTGCGCCAGCCGGTTTTCCCGCGGGGTTTACGGCGGCACCAAGGTGGTCGCCTTCGTCTGGATGGGGATTTACATGACGATCATTTCAGGCATTGAAAGATTTGGCTGGAATGTTTCGAATACGATCATGCAACTCATCTATGCCATTGGAATCGTCCTGGTTTATATTACGGTCGTCATGTGTATAGTCAGGGGAATTCCCATCATCTGGGAATCGAGACATCTGCTCCTGGCCAAGAAATATCCATGGAAAGCTCCGGATTGATCGTCTTCGATGTCGATGGCACCTTGCTGCCCGGCACCTCCTGCGAGCGGCTGTTTTTCAAGCATTTATTGCATGAAAAAATTATCCGTCTGCGGAACTTGATCAGTTTCGGAATAAGAGGATTAGCGTTGATGCCGAAAGGACACGCCTACGCCCTTAAGGCCAATAAGGGGTACTTACGAGGGTTCTCGCCGGATTATATAGCCGGAATCGGGCGGGAATTTTTTAATGATCAAGTATTAAAAAAAATATCGGCAATAGGAATTTCTCGGATCGAGGAACACCATCGAAACGGCAATACGGTGATGTTACTATCGGGCATGCCGGAATTCCTGCTGAGAAATTTCTCAGAACATCTCCGCGTTGATGAACAGATCGGCAGCACACTTGAGGTCAATGCTGATAAATTCACCGGCCGAACAATCGGTCCCTTTCCCCTGGCTGAGGGAAAGATCGAGGTATTAAGGCCGCTGCTTGAAAAATACCACCTTGATTGGTCCGATCTAACCGCCTACGCAGATCACCGTCTCGATAGATACCTGCTGGAAAAAGTCGGTCATCCGGTAGCGGTCAATCCCCGCGATGATCTCAGAAGAATAGCTGAAAACAATGGCTGGCCTATAGAGAGCTTCGATTAGCCGGTTAATCCTATTTTTAGCTTCAAAATACACTTGCATTTCCATATCTTCCTGCCATGCGCGTGCTGTTATTGAATCCAACCTACCTGGCGCCTAAAGATGCTGGCCTCGGTTTGTCTTTTCCTATGGGTCTGGCATATCTCGGGGCGGCGCTAAAGAAAGCCGGTATCGAAGTGCAAGCCCTCGATGCAGCGGCAGAGGCTTTACCGGTCGAGGTCGAAAAAGGCCTGATGCGCTACGGGATGGGACCTGAACAGCTCCATAAGCGTATCTCAGATATCAAACCGGACGTGGTAGGCATCAGTTGTTTTTTCTCGTCGCGTTTCCCGGCTGTGCTGGAAGCGGCAAAAATCGTAAAGAGCGTCGACAGCTGCATCCCTACCATCACTGGGGGGATTCATCCGTCCCTGATGCCCGAAAGCGTCTGCTCGCATCCGGAGATCGATTTCGCTGCGGTCGGTGAGGGCGAGCGGATCATCGTCGATTTTATGGGAGCGGTAGAGGGTGAGACCTCTTTCGATGATATCGAGGGCCTAACTTTCAAAAAGGACGGACGCGTCATTGTCAATCCCAGAAACAGCTATATAGAGGATCTCGATAGCCTCGGTTTCCCGGCCTGGGATCTGTTCGAAATGGAGCGTTATCTTACCATCAACGAGGGACGATGGGGATTGGGTTATGGACGGTATGCTCCGGTTGTTACATCCCGCAGCTGCCCCTATCGATGCAGTTTCTGCAGTATTCATTCGGTCATGGGGCCGAAATACCGGGCGCATTCTCCCGGTTACGTGGTCGACATGATCGAAACCCTCGTCAGGGAATACGGTGTCGATGAGATCTCTTTCGAGGATGACAATCTCACGTATAATAAAGATAGATTTGTCAGCATCTGCAGAGGTCTGGTGGAACGCAAAATCAAAATCCGCTGGAATACACCCAACGGTGTCCACGTGGGATCGCTGGATCGGGATTCGCTGGGATGGGCAAAGAAAGCCGGATGCGATTCGTTGAACCTGGCGGTTGAATCCGGCGATGATTTCATCCGGAATAAAGTCATAAAGAAGGGCTTGAACTCCGAGAAGATCTACGAAGTCGCGAGAGCCTGCCGGGAGGTGGGGATCAAGGCCAACGCTTATTTCGTTATCGGGATGCCGGGGGAGACCGAGGATTCGATAGGTAAATCGCAAAAGTTTATAAAAGATCTCAAATTCAACAATCTCTCTATATTCATCGCCACGCCGATGCCCGGCACGAAGCTATACGATGAATGTATCGAGAAGGGATATATCGACGAGGATTCATTCGATACCGATTTCATAAGCTACCAGGCGGCGATCTTCACCCAGCCGTCGATCCGGACGTCGGAGTTCGACAGGGAAAAGATAATGATCTGGCGTCACCGATTATATGTTGCCTATTACAAGGCGACTTTAGGCGATAAATTCTGGGGCTGGCTGTTCACCAACCCCCGGGCTTGGGTATCGATGATGATGAAGATTGCGCTGTATACGTTATTCGGCGCCCGGCTGAGCTATAAGGTGACGGACATGATCGTGAGACTCGTAAAGAGATAGCATTCAACGCCGGCGCAACCTTTTTGAAGCCACATAAGACATCATTCACAGGCGCTTTCTTTTTTTGAAACTACCGGCGCCGGTTCTTAGTTCTGACCACAGAAATATGAACCTGTGTTAACGCGTATGTTACGGTCGAAAGCAAAAAGAGCCGGATTTGATGTCGAAAAACAGTAAAGTGGATTGACAATGCCGACATTAAGAATATATTGGTTGATTATTGCAAATTTTAAGAATCTCTTTGGTTGAGAATAGATCGTCGGTATCCGGAGGATAGATGCCAGCAAAAAAGACTTTGAAAAAACCAAATATAAAGGAGATCGGTATTCCGGAAGAGGTTCTGTTGGGGCTTTACACCAACCTTGTGAAAACAAGAACCGTCGATGAGAGATTGCGGAAATTGTTCCGCCAGGGCCGTTACGCGGGCACCTATTTTTCCGCGGTCGGGCAGGAGGCCACCACTGTCGGCCCCACCTACGGATTGCGCGATGAGGATATTATCGCCCCCTCCCACCGGGAGATCGGGGCCGCCATCACCAAGGGTATCCCGATCGAGAAGATAATCGCCCAGGTTTACGCCCGCTCGAACTCGCCCGATAAAGGTAAATCGCATCCCTGTCATTATGGGGACAGGGAAAAGGGTGTGATAAATCCCGCGTCCACCGTGGCCGGTCAGACCGTAGTGGGTACCGGATGCGCACTCGGGTTTAAGATTCAGAAAAAGGATAACGTCGTGCTGGCGTTTTTCGGGGAGGGCGGAACCTCACGCGGCGGATGGCATGAGGCGCTTAATTTCGCCGGCATTCACAAACTGCCGATAGTATATATCTGCCAGAATAATCTCTGGGCGGAATCCGTGCCCTCCACCCTGCAGGCGAATATCAAGCAGTTCTCCTCCAGGGCCAAGGCTTATGGATTTCCCGGAGTAACCATCGACGGCAATGATGTTGTCACCGTTCACAAGACGGCTTATGAAGCTGTAGCCAGGGCTCGCGCCGGCGAAGGCCCGACGTTGATCGAGTGTATGACGTATCGCTGGTACGGCCATTCCGAAATCGATCCCGCGGATTACCGGACCGAGAAGGAACTGGAGAAATGGAAAAAAGAAGATCCTGTCCCTCGCGCCGAGAAGCTTCTCGTGGATCTTGGAATCCTCACCACCGAAAAGCGGGAAGCGCTACTCGGGGAGATCAACCAGGAACTCGACGACGCTATCAAGTTATGTGAAGAGATGAAATATTCTGAACCGGAAGAGGCGTATGGCGATGTTTATTCCGACTCTTTTCCGGTGGCAAGGGACGAGCAATAGCAATGACTGCTAAATCATCGCCCGCGTCGAAACGCCCGTCGGAATCCGAGGTCTCCATGACCGAATTGGTGCTTCCCAACGACGCCAATATCCTCGGCAACGTTCTGGGTGGCCGGGTCATGCACTGGATCGACATGGCTGCCGCTACCGCCGCACACCGTCATTGCAAC
>CBDVBL010000247.1:0-4096 GCA_965372205.1 uncultured bacterium | reverse complement strand
CCGAATTCCATCCTGTAGGGATACTCCTCCAGATGGTAGGGATAGACTGAATTAACGCCCGTCCCACCGCTTCGAGTCTGCCGTATATCGATATTTTTCCGCACACATAACCCGCCGATTCCGGTGGATCCCATCATGGCTTTATGACCGGTAAAGGCCAGCACATCGATATTCATCTCCTTCATATCGATAGGTATCACTCCGGCGGTCTGGGATGAGTCTATGGCGAAAACGACGCCCTTATCTCTGCAAATCCGCCCGATCTCTCCAATCGGCTGGACTGTACCGATGACATTGGATCCATGATTTACTATCACCAACTTAGTATTGGATCTGATGGCGGCTCCTATATCATCGGGATCCAAATAACCTCGATTATCAAACGGGATAAACGTTGCCTCTACGCCATTGTCCCGCACCAGATGATTCACGGGTCTGATCACCGAATTATGCTCCAGATTGGTGGTGACCACGTGATCCCCTGCTGACAACGTCCCCTGAATAATCAGGTTCAGCGCATCGGTGGCGTTATATCCAAAACACAACCTTTCGGGCACATCCTCGTCGCCTCCGAAGAATCGCGTCAGCCTCTTGCGAAGATCCTCGACTATATTGCCCGCTTCAATCGCCATATCGAAACCGCTTCGGCCAGGATTGACCCCCAATCTGCGATAATGGTTGATCATGAATTCGTATACGTTATCCGGTTTGGGCCAAGCGGTAGCAGCATTATCAAAGTAAGTCAAATCTTCCATGTAACTCAAATCTTCCATTCATCACCACCCATTTAAAATTACCAAACGCTACAACCCGTGAACCTACCACGGGCCATTCCAACAACATAGATAAATATATCTAATTCACCATAATCAGTCAAGCATAGACTGAAAAATCCACGAATTTTCTGACGATGATCATCAGATTTCTCAGGAGCATAGAGGTATTGCGTATAACTGCCTTACTTATAATAGGTTAACGAAACAACGATAACCCATCGGTTTTTCAATGTTATTTTCTTGACAAATGAACTCGAAGATCGTTATATCAAAATAAGGAAATTGGCCCCGGTCAGTTAGCCCTGGCATGGGGCCATTTAGCGGATCTTGTTTGTGATAAAATTCACAAATGGGTGGAAACAGGGGAAAAACAGCAGGAAAAACCACAGACTCATTTTTAGGGGACGATCATGGCATTAATCGAACCGTTGGAGAATCTCGCGATCCCGAATGAAGGTATTAAGGCGGATACTCTGGTTGTGGGCGGCGGTATTACGGGCACGACTGCCGCTATAGAAACCGCTGAAGTCGGTAAGAGCGCGATTCTCGTAGAACGAGAACCATCACTGGGAGGCCGAGTATTATCCTTTTATCAGTATTTCCCGAAGCTATGCCCGCCCGCGTGCGGATTGGAGATGAACCTAAGAAGGATTCGAGCCAATTGCAACATTCGGGTGTTTACACTGGCGGAGGTGGAAAAAATAGGCGGCTCTGCAGGGGAATACGAGGTCCGGATAAAATTAAAGCCGCGCTACGTCAACCAAAAATGTACGGCATGCGGGGATTGCGAGAAGGTATGCGAAATTGAACGAGATAACCTCTTAAACTACGGGCTTGATAAAACCAAGGCTATATACCTGCCCCAGTTGCCCGCATATCCTCACCGTTATGTTGTGGATCCCGAATATGCCGCTGATGGTCGGATGAAGAAATGTGTCGAGGCCTGTAAATACGAAGCTATAGATCTCGATATGGAACCGATGACTATTATTGCAAAGGTGGGTGCTGTAATCTGGGCCACCGGCTGGAAGCCGTATGACGCCGCGAAACTGGAAAACCTCGGCTACGGTAAATACAAGGATGTAATAACCAACGTCATCATGGAGAGGCTTGCCTCCGAGAGCGGCCCCACGGCAGGAAAGATATTCAGGCCATCCAATAAAGAAGAGATTAAGAGTGTCGGGTTCGTTCAATGCGCCGGTTCCCGCGACGAGAACCATCTTCCATATTGTTCATCGGTTTGCTGTCTGGCATCCATGAAACAGGCCTCGTATATCCGGTCTCAGTATCCTGATGCTGAGATTCATTTATTCTATATTGACGTTCGATCTCCGGGGAGAATGGAGGATTTCTACACAAAATCTCAGGAGGATGAGAAATTCTTTTTCCACCGCGGGAAAGTCGGGAAAATCTATGAGAATCCGGAAAACAAAATGCTCATCCTTGAGGCTGAGAATACTCTAACCGGTGAGATTGCGAAAATAGAAGTGGAAATGGCCGTACTGGCTGTGGGAATGGTGCCCAATACGGCCGATGAACCGCCGCCTCTTCACACTGAACTGGACGATTACGGTTTTATCGCGCCTAACCCGAAGGAGGGCGTGATTGGTGCCGGAACAACGGTTCGGCCCCTGGATGTTGCCTCATCGGTACAGGACGGCACGGGCGCTGCATTGAAGGCGATAAACGTGGGTATGGGGAGGTAGAGAATGGAACCCAAAATCGGAATATATATATGTAAGGGATGTGATATCGGAGGCTCCCTCGATATAGAAAAGCTTGTTGAGATTGCCTCGGTCGAATGCCAGTCACCCGTATGTAAGAGCCATGATGCTCTCTGCAGCCAGGAGGGAATCGATATTATCAGATCCGGCATCGAAAGCGAAGGGCTGAATAGAGTATCAATAGCGGCCTGTTCCGGGCGGATGTTTCCCGAGCTATTCGATTTCGGAAAAGATGTCCTTGTTGACAGGGCGAATATTCGCGAACAGGTCGCCTGGTGCCATTCGCCGAATGACGATGATACCCAGATGCTGGCGGAAGACGTTATCCGCCTGAGTACCGCCAGGCTTCGAAACAGCAAGCCCCCTGCGCCGCTTATCGAAGAAACAAGCAGAGATATCCTGATTGTGGGGGGGGGAATGACCGGAATGACCGCGGCGAAGGCCGCCGCTGAGGCAGGATACAAAGTTACACTCACCGAGAAGGAAGATCAACTCGGAGGTTGGGCACAAAGATTCTCAAAAGTTTTCCCCAAAAACCCTCCCTACCGTGATCTTGAAGATCCGGGCTGTCTGAGTTTGGCTGAGGATGTAGAGAAGAATCCGAATATCACTATTCATAAATCAACATTAATTGAAAAGACCGAGGGGCAACCGGGCAAGTTCTTGGTATCGCTGAAAAATGGCGACAAATCCCTTAACATCACCGTTGGTTCAATTGTTCTCGCCACCGGCTGGAAGCCGTACGAAGCCGAGAAACTCACCCATCTTGGTTATGGCCTCTCCCCGGATATCATAACAAATGTTCAGATGGAAGAGATGGCGGCCAGTGGCGATTTAAAGCGTCCCTCTGACGGCAAAGGGATTGACAGCGTCGCATTCATCCAATGCGCGGGTTCACGAGATCAGGATCATCTTGCCTATTGTTCCGGTGTATGCTGCCGGGTTTCGTTGAAACAGGCGATGTATGTCAGAAATAAATACCCCGATGCCAAAATCTATATCATCTATAAAGATCTGAGGTCTCCCGCGCAGTTTGAATTGTTTTACGCCAGTGTTCAGGATGACGACGGTTTTTTCTTCACCAAAGGTGAAATCGCCGGCGTATCAAAGAACGGCGATGGCAAGATTGAGATTGAAATCGAGGAGACTCTGCTCGGAGAAGATATAAGAATCCGGTCGGACTTAGCTGTTCTGGCAACTGGAATGGTACCCTCCACTTTTGTGGAAGCGGACGATCCCGATTCAACTGCGGCGATGGCTGAATCGGAGGAGACAAAGGAAGAGCCAGAAGAGCAGGAGAGCGAGACCGATGACGCCAAAAAAGCGGCAGAATGCGCCGAGCCGGGTGCGAAGATTCTAAATCTGACGTACCGTCAGGGAACGGATCTCCCCACGCTTAAATACGGATTTCCCGATTCTCATTTCATCTGTTTCCCATACGAGACGAGACGCACCGGCATATACGCCGCCGGCGCGGTCAGAGCCCCTATGGATTTCGCGTCGGGGATCAACGATGCATACGGTGCGGCCCTTAAAGCGATACAGGCTGTTGAGGCTATAGCGAGGGGCGTGGCCGTGCATCCGCGGGCCGGGGAT
>CBDVBL010000246.1:0-4102 GCA_965372205.1 uncultured bacterium | reverse complement strand
CAGGCAGAGGCATTTCGTAATCATCTATCCCCACCGTAACCGAATCCCCGCCGCCGTACGCCCCCATATCGCTCAAAATAGTCCCCAGCCCCCACGAACAATGCAGCAGGCTGTCAGAGATCTCAGGATGACCTGCGTCTATGCAGGGGGAATCATATGGATCGCCACAGGCGGTGGACATCAGATGAAAATCGGCGTTCTCGGGATCACGGAAGAGGGGATCGACATTAATGTTGCCTTCGCCTTCCCATCCACCTTGGATGTTACAGTAAACAATTTCAGGCGGCAGCTCGATATTTGTGAATATCTGATCTGGCTCATTTCCATAAATGACAGAATTTATAAAAATAGAAGTCGGACTCAAACAGGAAATTCCTCCACCCTGCACATAAGAAAAGTTCCGGCTAATTGTATTATTTGCAATTAGATTGTCATCACCACAGCTAATCCCCGCCCCTATATCAGCGGAATTTCCAACAATGCAATTATTAGCGATAGTGACACTATCTCTGCAATATATTCCGCCACCTTCTTTCGATGCGTTGCCTGTGATTCTATTGCCTATAATGAAGCTGTTAGCACAATCGCAATAAATCGCACCGCCAAGGGAAAACATCGCCCATGCATAGTTATATTTGAAGTGGTTATTCATTATTCTTGGACTTGATCCGCTGCAGTAGATCCCTCCGCCTCCCGTTGATAAACCGGCTGCGATATTATCCTGAATAATATTGTGTGAAATTACGGGGCTGGATGACAAACAGATAATCCCTCCTCCATTGCTATTGTAAGCAAAGCCGTTCTGCAGCGTGAATCCAGAAATAGCTGAAGTGCTACCCTCCCCGCTTTCAAAGGTCACGACAGAACCATAGCCATTTCCATCAATAATGGTCTCCGCTATATAAGTCGTATCCCCCGTCATCAAAAACAACGATCCCACCACAATATTATGTCCGTTGAAGTTTATATTTTCAACGTAGGTTCCCGGCTCCACCAGCACGGTGTCGCCGTCGGCGGAGGCATCTATGCCTTCCTGAATGGTGTCATAATCATCCGGGATGTTGATGATGGTGGCGGAAACAGGCAAATATGTAAAGACAACCAACGTAGACGCGAAAATGTATAGCCTTTTCAAACTGTCCTCCCGTTCAATGGAGCCAATATAATTATAAGGCCTCTGTCGGGTTTGGCAAGGGAATTCTGCCCGCTTTCCCTCATTACCTGCCAGCCGTCAAATCCCAGCCATACGGCTTGTCCTAATTTGCTATGACCGCTCATTCCGTAGGGGCGAGGTGACCTCGCCCCTACTAGTAAGAAAAAAATCATCAAAACTAAAAAAATCTCTTGACACCTGCACGAATGTTCAGTATCGTGGGGTTGGAAAGAAAGTAGAGGGAGGCTGGAATAACGCAGGTGATGGTTAACCTGTTATCATGCAGCGTATTATGATTATCAAGAGCTCAAATATGAAGGGAGGCAATATGACCAGGAAGATGGAATACGACCTTTTCGCCGCACAAAAAAGGTGCAATTGCGGCAGCGGTCTGGTTTACGACGGCCAGTTGATGGTCTGTGTCGGGTGTTACGATATTTTCTGCCCGAGCTGTTTCAACAGGGCCGTAACCGAGGGCGGATGTTTCGCCTGCGGGCTCTGCGGCTGGAGCGCATGTATATAGGCAGCTATGAAGATCGAAACGCTCCAGCGGTTCGGAATCCCGGAGCAGGTTATCAAACGATGGTCGGTGGACGGCATAAGATTCCTGTTGCCGTTGCAGGCGGAATCGGTAAATCGCTACGCCCTTCTTGACGGCGAAAGCCTGATAATCAGCGGGCCGGGGACATCCGGCAAGACATTTTGCGGCGAGATGGCCGCGCTGCACCAGGCGGCATCGAGAAGGAAAGCCATATATCTTGTGCCGTTGAAGGCCATCGCGGAGGAAAAATATCGGCTGTTTACGAAGAGATATTCGCCGCTGGGGCTCAAGATAAGGCTGGCTACGAGAGACCATGCGGAATATGATTTTAATATTTCCAGGGCCGATTACGATATCCTGATAACCATTTACGAAAAACTCAATTCATTGACTGCCACCGATGTCTCGATTATCAAAAGCGCTGGTTGTTTTATTCTCGATGAGTTTCAGTTGATGTCAGATCCCGGCAGAGGGCCGGAGATCGAGATCTTGATGGCAAAAAT
This sequence comes from uncultured bacterium, assembly GCA_965372205.1. Lineage (GTDB taxonomy): Bacteria > Zixibacteria > MSB-5A5 > UBA10806 > UBA10806 > CBDVBL01. The sequence goes on along the minus strand of CBDVBL010000246.1, from coordinate 1,905 downwards.
AAAGACTTTCAATCCCGGCTGCCAACTTGTCATACTGATGGGTGGAGGGTCATCACCCGAAAAGATCTCTCAATGGCTTGGTTTGCAGGCACTGGAGGAAACGCGCCGACCGGTGGATCTTCGGCTGGGGGTCTTGCACAGAGGCACTTTTCATTTTCGCGGCTTTAACGATCTGACCGAGGGCGACGAGCGCTGGCTGGAGGAGAGGCAGATCGATTACGACGGCCCGCTTGATGACCAGAGTGCGGCGGCCATCGAGATTCTCGCCGGGCGAGGGGAGCAGATAATCATTTTCACCTCGACAAAAAAGAAGGCGACCGGGTTAGCATCACATCTTGCCGAACGGTTGGATCTTCCGGCGGCGCAAGAATCTTTAAAGGCGATATCGGACCTGGCGCCGTCCGTGCAGAATGAGCTTCTGGCGGAATGCCTGCGGCACGGAGTGGCGTTTCATCATGCCGAACTCGATTGCGAGCAGAGACAATTGGTCGAGGACGGATTTCGCCGGGGAGAGGTAAGGATTCTATCATCGACATCGACCCTGGCCTGGGGTGTGAATCTTCCGGCGAAAAATGTTTTTGTGGAGACGATGAAATATGATGGCGTCAGATCGTCGAACTGCAGGGGAATGCTGGTTCCGCTTTCGGCAACCGATTTTCAACAGGCGGCGGGGCGCGCCGGACGGCTGGGAGTGGGGGATAAATTCGGCCGGGCGGTGATGATCGCCGCTACTCCCTACGAGCAGGAGATTCTCTGGAATCAATATGTATATGCGCGAAATGAAGATCTTGAATCCGGCCTGGCGAAACGACAGATTCCCGATCTGGTAATGCGCCTTATTGCCTGCGGTATCGCTGTTTTGCCGGATGAGATCGTTCGTGCAGTGACGAACATGTTTGGCGCCTTCTGTATGAAGGAAAAACGCGGGATTGTCGATCTGCTGACATCAGCGGTGGCCTATCTCGAAAAAGGGGGGCTTATTCATTTCGAGAAGCCGGGCAATATTGTCCCTACTTCCCTGGGGACTATCGCTTGCACGACAGGATTCTCGGCGGAATCGATTGTCAGGATCAATGAAATGCTTGCTCGTGGAGTAATACAAGAGCCATTAGAATGGCTCTATTTTGCTCTCGGCTTGAGGGAATGGTCGGAGGCAGGCGGATTTTACAGTTCGAGAGGAGCATCAATTACCGGGTTGCTTCAGCAGATCGATGAGTTAACCGAGGAGCTGTCGGATCGATCGGAGTATATTGCGTCGGTAACGAAATCTCATAAAGAGGTATCGGTTGTGCGATCGTTATCATCGTTTCTGTTCGCGCTGGAGTGGATCGCCGGCAGACCGACCCGGGAAATGGAGATCGCCTTTAACAAGGGGAGCGGAGGACTCAAACGCGACGCGCAGACGTTGTCGTGGATTCTGACGGCAACAGAGAAGGTTGTGCGCAGTGAGGAGTCGGTCTCCGATTCGCATAGTATAGTTGCCGACGAGCTGAATCAATTGGCTGCCACGATGAGATATGGCGTCACTACAGCAATGTTGCCGCTGGCGAAAGCCCTCGATATAGATAGGGAGTTCATACGTCGCCTGTATAGCATGGGGATTAGATCGGTCGATGATTTTCACGATATCGATTATTCGGTTCTAAAAGAGATGCTGCCGCTTACGGTGGTTGAAAGAATTCAGAAACGTATCATGAACTATAGTCAACGAAAATTATCGCCGGATAAGCTGACGCCCTCGCAGGAAAAGCCTGAAATGTTGTTTACCGGAAAAACAAGAAAACTCTTGAAGGAAATAGAAATCTTCGGCAACTCGATATTCCTGCAACCGAAATTATATTCATACATGCAAAAGCTCTGGTGGGCGAATCTGTCTGAAGATCCCTGGGTATACAAGGAGAGCCT
>CBDVBL010000245.1:0-4107 GCA_965372205.1 uncultured bacterium | reverse complement strand
CAGATCGTCTTTTCGCCAGGGGAAAAAATCCGCCCCGGTTAATACGTTGGATGATTTCTTCAACCGGTATGTCAATTCAGTTTCAACCACCAATCGACCTACGGACGATTCCAGTTCCCGTTCGGAATCGAAAATCGCCAGGGGAGATACAGTTCCGTTAATTTCGGTAAAGATCTCGGTGACTTTTATGCCATCACCCAGCTCCTCGATCAAAAGGACGTAATCCCCGTCGGGATCTCTGATATATTCCCCATCCTCGAAACGATATTCTCCTCTCCCTTCACCGACCAACAGATAGCTCTTGGCCTGCAATCTTACATTGGATGAGCTGAGTCTCTCGCTTACGTAAAAATCTCCCCTGCCTCCCGGATCGTCATAGGAAAGTCTCGTCCAGCCGGACCTTTGATCCGAATCGGTGCCCGCAAAATCTCTGTATTTTTTCTTGTAATACGATCCCACCAGTTCGCCGGAAAAGCCGGAACCTCCGGAGAGCATGGCTATTCTTTGCTGGATCGAGCCGGCGCGAAACTTGTCACGCCAATCGCCATCGAGATATTTCTCATCCCGATAGGTAATCTCCGTGCGGCCCGTGATATTCTTTATATATGTAGCCGGAACCGATGCAATATACTCGTAATATTTGAATCCGGAATCGCCATCACGGCTTTCGTTTTCGATTTTGAAAGATGGTTGAACAATTGAATAATCCGCCGATATGCCACTCGACCTTTTCCACCAGGTTCTCTCTCCGTAAGTTCTCTCAAGCCTGGCGAACCAATCAGCATTTTCCACAAGACGCCAGTTAATTGCCCCCGCCTGTCTCTGTCTATTTTCAATATCGGGACGCGACAAAAATCCGAGATCCAGCCTTATCCTTCTTTGATTATCCAGCCCGCCCTCTATTTTGATCTCTCTTAATTTTTCCCCTTCCGGTTGCGATTCGGGTGCGAGATCGTAATCCCTGTATCTTTCTATGTTATCGATTCGTCCAGGGAATATCGAGCTCGATCCTATACTCCTGAATCGTCCATCGATCCCGATAAAACCGTTATCACCGAGCAATCGGCGATGATAGCCGGCCGTTACCGCCCCGGAGGCCCCCTGCTGCAGTTTATCCCTGTCGGACAGCGTATTCTTATCGAAGATCGATCCTGCCAGCTCCGCCTCCAGCGCTATCGTGCCGTCATCCAGATTCCACGATGCGCCGGCCGAACCATATCTTCTCGCCTGGGGTAACGGAATGAGCACAAGGGGTTCATAATCGCCCGATCCCGCTCCCACGTATTGAAATATCCCTCCGCCGACGGCCTGATAGGAGCCGATATTCTTGCCGATAAATGAAAACGATACCTCGTATTCACCGAGTTGTGGCCCCGCATATTCATAGTAGAATATCCCGAGTGAATCGGTCGAAAGATCATAGTCTCCCATCCCGGGGCCAACGAACGTGGCTCCATCGCGGCCGGCCTCCAACCTGTCGTCCCCGGCAGCTTCCAAAAGATCCCTGCTCTCGGACGTCATCCCGAAACTCTTCGGCGAGTTCTTGTTGTCGCCCTCCTGGATCAACCTGGTGAATACTCTAAATCCCTCCGCAGGCTCAGCCTCGCCGGAAACTGCATAAAAACTCCGGCTATACTCCTGCCGCGCGATCTCATAATCAACCGTGATCCGCGTCTCGTCCCTTATAATCCTGGAGGGCGAAAATTGTATTGTCCCGCCCTCATAATCGATTACATAATCGTCTTCGCTTCCTCTTCTCTGGAGTATACCATCCAGATAAACTCTCTCCGAACCGGGAAGCACAATGACGCCCTCCCTGCCGCCGATATCGGGCAGATAATATGGCCCCAATCTTCCGTCTATGCCGCTAATTGTTATAGATGAGTACTCTCCCGGAAAAAAAGCGGCCGAGCCCTTCAAATTATAATTATCCATGGAATACTCTGCATTTAGGCCGGTCAATTTCCGTTGAAAACTCAAAAACTCATCGCCCTGCTCGATATGATCGAAATCGCCGAAAACCCCCCTGAATCGATCCGATTCCGCTTCGATATAGATCTTATCTAACTCCTCCAGCCGTCGCGTAACACCGCTCCCGCCCGATGTTTTATCACTGATATGGGCTGATGTTCTAAGACCCGGTACCAGATCCCCCGTGACGCTCAGGTTAAGAGATTGGGAAAGACCGCCTCCTCCTTCGCCCGTTTGTATTGAAAATCCCTTGCTTCCTCTTATAATCAGGTCCGAACCCTGGTATTCCGACGGCGGCTCAAGCGCGGATACTGTTGGTATAGATCCTGTTTGGATTTCACCAAACCTGTGCAGGTAATATTGTCGCTTTAGAGAAATCGGAACATATTCGAATTTTACCGACAGTGAATCGCCAATTGCTATCGGTTCGGCGAATCGGATCAGGCCTTCGATGTTTTGAACTGTGAAATATTCGGATGATAATTCGATGCTGTCTTTATAGACTGCTATGCTATTTGCAATAAGATTGCGGTATCCGAGCGAATATGGGCCCCTGATTCCCTTGCCATATATAGTAACGGTAGCTTGCGGTGGCTGACCGAAGGAAAGAGAATCTAAGCACAACAGAATTATTATCCAGGACCATCTTTTCATCAAAAATCATTTTGGCAAATGCTCAATCTCCGGGTCCCCGAATAACATCGTACAGCGTCAATCGACGCAGCCCGGCATCCAGAACCAGCAATCTCCCCGATGAATCGAAGGCCAACCATCTGGGCCTGTACCCGCCTGCTCCTTCAGAATATGCGAACAGAAGGACGCCGTTTAGATCATACGCTGATAGCCTGCCTGCCTCCGGATCGGCGACCCAGATGATGTTATGATCGTCCCAGGCTACTGATGACGGCAAACCGGCACTGAACTCGGAGATTGGATTTCCATGTATGGAGACGACGATCACCTGCCGGTTACCCCGGTCGCCTATAGCGACGTAGCCCGACCCGGAAACGTCTATGGATGATACGCGCCCGATCCTGAAATTCCCAGGGGCGCTGTACGACAGTTCGATCTGCAATTCATAGAACGGGTTTAACCGGATCACCCGATCGTTATCTGCAATCCAGAAGCTGTTTTCGCTGTCAATGGTTATATCCTCGGGCTGGTTGAAGCTCAACGGCTGATCATTCTCGTCGAAATAGGAATCGATGGATTTGACGAAATGCAGATTTCTATCGAGAATCTGAATCCTCCGGTTGCCGCTGTCTGCAATATATAAATTCAGGGCCGCATCGGTGGCGATACCGATCGGCCTGTTGAATCCACCAAGCTCCGCACCAATGCCTCCCTCGCTGGAAATACTGTCGAAGTTACCCGAAAGCTTGTATATAGTGTTGGCGCCACGATCCGAAATAAAGATTTCACCGATCCTATTTATGGATATACCCGCCGGCTCGATTAGTGACCTGTTATCATCGATGATCGGACCTATGGTTTTGATGGGGCGGAGGCTTAAAATCAACCTTGCCGAGATATTCTCCGGAGACTCCCGCCCCCGTTTCTCATGGGAGGCGCAGAAGGCTATCGATAAAATCAAGGGTATGGCAACATACTTAAAATTGCCTGGAAAGACCGATCTCAATTTTGCCCTGCTCCATGAGATCGGCTGCCGAACAGACCAGTATCCATCTGGAATCACCGAACTCCCGCTGACGGTTATAGGAACCTGCCGACCGATAGGCATCGATACCGGACAGGATCCTGTTTACAACTGCCGCCCCCAGAATCAGAAGCGATCGTCTATAGGCGTTCTTGCTTTGATTGCGAAGATTCCTGTAATGCGATCTCGATTCATCGGAATCCCAATTCCAATAAAATTCAGGGGTGGATGGAAACAACACTGCCCGGGAACCCTCGTATAAAAGCTCGAGCTGATTGTAATCGTCAAGATTGTCATAATAGGTTAATTTCTCGAAATAATCATCAGATTTCCCGTTAACATCAGCGCCCGCGTGGAAGGCGGCCCACGATCTGAAATCCTCCTTCTTCCAACCCCCGTAAGCCCTGATACCGAAGAAACCCGACCAGACTAAGACCTCGGTAGCCCCGAAGATTTTCATCCTGCCTTTATTCTCGCTG